>NZ_VPDM01000051.1:0-16028 GCF_013417645.1 Acinetobacter sp. YH12236 | reverse complement strand
TGCTGCAATGCGCAAGCTTATACATCTGTGTTATGGCGTTTTAAAACATCAGACTGCCTATCAAAGAGATTATTTAGTGGTCGAATAATCTCAAAACCTGATTGACTACCAAGACGGTATCTCATCTTTGAAAAAGAGGGGGAAAAGCCTCCCTGAGCAAGACTTAAGCATGGCTTTAAGTCGAAGCGCAAGAAAGGGAGGTTTGGAGGGATTAAGTTAAAAGGTCGAAGGGATTTAAAAATAATTAAAAATCTTCCTTCTGATACATATGCGCCATACGCTCATGCTTGGTTTTGAGGTATTGCTCATTGAATGGATTCAGACCCACAGTGAGTGGTACACGGTCCACTACATTAATGCCTTGCTCTTTCAGTGCATCAATTTTTAAAGGGTTATTGGTGATCAGGCGGACGGCTTTTACACCTAGGTGATCCAGCATGATGCTGCACATATCATATTGACGTGCATCTGCAGGTAAATTCAGCATTAGATTGGCATCGACCGTATCATGGCCCTGGTCTTGCAAGGCATATGCACGGATTTTATTGGTTAGGCCAATTCCGCGTCCTTCCTGACGTAAATAAAGAATGACACCGCGACCCACTTCATTAATCAGTTTTTGTGTTGCCTGGAGTTGAGGGCCACAGTCGCATTTTAATGAAGCAAAGGCATCACCGGTTAAACATTCAGAATGTACACGGACCAGCATAGGTTCATCACTTGGTTCTTCTAAGCCTTTAGAAAGAGCGACATGTTCTTCGCCAGTTTTAGGGTCTTGAAAAACAGTAATTTTAAATTCACCATGAGCGGTCGGTAATCTTGAAGTTGCGACAAATTCGATAGGCACAGCTGAACCCGTAAAATCCTAATAAAGTAGCTAAAGTATAGCGTAATGCTTAAACATTAGTAGAATTGCTCAGCTGAATTTATGAAGAACATTTTCTTTTTTGTAGAAAGCGAACGATAATAGTTGATAAATAGTAAGATTATTCAGGATAATCGTAGCCTGCAAATTTTTCACCCCGACGAGATCGCTGTTTAATATTGCATCGCTAGAAGCGTAGCTGAATTGAAGCTGCTACAATTCAACTATATGATCGGTTATTCCCCATTGACCTAGCTTAAGATTTTGCCAGGCTTTAGAAGGCTTTGCCATATATGCTGTATACAGAAATACCAACTCAACGCCCTGTAACACCGTTGCTTGATGCGATCGATCATCCTGAGCAACTGCGTGCACTCGAGCAAAGCCAGCTCACACAAGTGGCGGATGAGTTACGTCAATTCATTTTGTATGCTGCGGGTCAGAGTGGTGGACACTTTGGGGCCAATCTGGGTGTGATTGAGCTTACTGTCGCTTTACATTACTGCTTTAATACGCCACATGATCGCCTGATCTGGGATGTGGGTCATCAGGCTTATCCGCATAAGGCGTTGACCGGACGTCGTGAACAGCTCACTACAATCCGTGCAAAAGATGGTCTGGCCGCATTTCCGGCGCGTGAAGAATCCGAATTTGATACTTTTGGGGTAGGGCATTCATCTACCGCAATTTCTGCTGGTCTCGGCATGGCTTTGGCACGCCGTTATCAGAACAATCCGTGTGAAGTCGTATCAATCATTGGTGATGGCGCCATGACAGCAGGCATGGCCTTTGAAGCGATGAATGATGCTGTGGCACATCAGGCTGACCTGATGGTGGTTCTGAACGACAATGATATGTCGATCTCTTGCAGTACTGGTGGTTTTGCCAAGCATCTTGCTGCAATCTGGGAACGTGGCGAATTCGTCAACGTGACTGAAGATGGTGAGGCTTATGTACAGCCGCATCCGGAATGGCTATATAACTCGCGTTTACATCAAGCTGCAACTGATGCCGCAGATAACCTGTTTAAAGCCATTGGTTTTGATTATTTTGGTCCTTATGATGGCCATGATGTCAAACAACTGGTACACGTCTTTAAAGCCTTGAAAAAACGTAAAGGTCCGCGCCTAATTCATATCTATACCAAAAAAGGTAAGGGCTTTGCACCAGCAGAATGTGACCAGATTAAATACCATGCGATTAGTAAACTCAATGCAGTTGCAGTAGCTAATCCAGCACCGAAATATTCCGATGTATTTGGACAATGGTTATGTGATGAAGCAGCACAGGATAAACGCCTATTGGCGATTACTCCGGCGATGTGTGAAGGTTCAGGTATGGTGCAGTTTGCCAAAGAATACCCTGAACGTTTCTTTGATGTGGCCATTGCAGAACAACATGCAGTGACGCTTGCCGCTGGTATGGCTTGTGAAGGTTTAAAACCGGTCGTCGCTATCTATTCAACTTTCTTGCAACGTGGTTATGATCAGTTGGTCCATGACGTGGCACTGCAAAATCTGGATGTGACGTTTGGGATCGACCGTGCCGGTCTGGTCGGCGAAGATGGTCCAACGCATGCTGGTGCCTATGATTATGCCTATATGCGTACCATTCCGAATCTGGTGATCATGGCACCAAAAGATGAGAATGAATGCCGTCAAATGTTGCATACGGCTTATCTGTATCATGGTCCGGCAGCAGTGCGTTATCCGCGCGGGAATGGACTGGGTGTTGAAATCCAGAAAACCATGACCGAGATGCAGATCGGTCAGGCAGAATTATTGCTCAGTCTGAACGAACAATATGATGAATATGTTTCGATTCTGGCATTCGGTAGTCGGGTTCAAGCCGCAGTGGAAGCTGCTCAGGTATTTGCCAGCAAACATGATGTGGGCGTACGCGTAGTGAATATGCGTTTTATCAAACCATTGGATACCAAAATATTAAACCAGTTGGCTCATTCAACCAGTCTGTTTGTCACTGTTGAAGAACATGCAGTCATGGGCGGTGCAGGAAGTGCTGTGAATGAGTATCTGGCTGAAGCTCAAATCGTTAAACCAATCCTGAACCTAGGTCTAGCGGATAGCTTTATGGCACAAGCAACACATAGTCAAATGTTGCAACAGGCAGGACTTGATAGCCAAGGCATTGAAAAATCAATCAATGAAGCCTGGTCAAAGCTAGGTCAAAGCGTCCTGCTATAAACTCTTAAAAAGTTTCGACACATTTTTTCCCAAAAAGCCCGGATATTTGCTAAAATATGCGGGCTTTTATGCATTATTCTTTATCAGTATCTTCAAATTTGTAGTGGGTGTTCAATGGAACCTATGGTGGTGATGGCTGCGCGTGCGGCTCAATTAGTTGGTCAAGAGCTTTTAAAAGCGCATCAAAATCGTCATAAACTCGATCTGCAAGTCGAAGAAAAAGGCATTGATGGTCCGGTAACGCGTGTAGATCGTTATCTGGAACAGTTGACCATCGATACTCTACGTAAAAGCTATAAAAATCACAGTTTCCTTGGTGAAGAATTTGGTCTGCAAGAAGGTAAAGGTCACGACGCTGATTGGTGTTGGGTGATCGATCCACTTGATGGCACACTAAACTTTATCAACGGTTTTCCGCATTTCTGTATCTCTATCGCAGTTCAGCATAAAGGTGTAACTCAGCACGGTGTTATTTATGACCCTGTGAAAGATGAGCTATTCTCTGCGAGCCGTGGTCGTGGTGCGATGCTGAACCAGCGCCGTATCCGTGTAAATGTTAAAGACAGTCTGAACAATACTTTCCTGGCAGTTGGCCATGCTTACCGTACTAAACGTAATGGTGAAGTAGTCTCTTATGCCAAGAATCATTTTGATGCATTGCTCAATGTGACTGAAGCAGGTGCACAATTCCGTCGTGGTGGTTCAGCTGCCTTGGATCTGGCTTATGTAGCTGCTGGTCGTCTTGATGGTTACTTCGAGCTTGGCTTGAAACCTTGGGATATTGCAGCAGGCGAGTTAATTGTGAAAGAAGCGGGCGGTACTGTGGTTGATGCGCGTGGTGGTAGCGATTCTATGGAAAATGGTCAAGTTTTGGCTTGTTCAATGAAAATGCTGAAACCTCTTATGCAAGCAGTTGTTCCTGCTTGGGGTGACGCAGCGAAATAATCGGGTTTAACGCCGTAAATCGAATATTAAAAAGGTATCTCTCGGGATGCCTTTTTTATTTTTTGAAAATAATTACGGGATAAATATCTTCATATTTAGATGATTTACAGCCTTGATAAAAAGAAAATTGACCGGCTGGAGAATTAATTACATTTCCTTTCTTGTTTAAGTCATAGAAATTGATGAAGAAATTAGCAGTTAAACAAAATAATCTGAAAAGCGGATGACTTTATGAATAATCCTGCTATAATCTGCGCACGCACTTAATTTCTGTTCGTCACCTGAACATTTCTCTTCTTATCATTGTGTATGCGCGTGCGGTCCAAAGAGAGGACGATATCTCGCGCCCCAATCGCTAAAGCGATTCCTTCAGGTTATGCCGTAATCATGCGTGCGTTATATCACATCGTCGTTACTCGGATCGCCGCTGAATCATCTCTTTTCAGCGTTTAATTGCTGTACCGCTTTTTGTCGATGTCCATTTGACTTTATTTTTAATGGAGCACCCAGTTTCCGGGTGGAATACTCTATGAGCAAAACTTTTGCTGAATTTTCTTTGCATGAATCGTTACAACAAGCCCTTCAAGGCTTAGGTTTTACTACTCCGACTCCTGTACAAGAACAATCTATCCCTGCTGCACTAGAAGGTAAAGACCTTTTAGTATCTAGTCAGACAGGTTCGGGTAAAACCGCTGCGTTCCTTCTCCCAACTTTGAACGCGCTTGCTAACCAAGATACTTTCGTACCATTTAAAGAACGTATGAAAGCGGTGACTCAACCGACTATTCTGGTGATTTCACCAACTCGTGAATTGGCACAACAAGTATGCCAAGACGCGATCGCATTTGTACGTCACATGAAAGGTGTTCGTATTGCTGCAATTATGGGTGGTATGCCATTTGGTAAACAAATCCAGCAGTTAAAAGGTGCACAGGTTGTTGTAGCAACTCCAGGCCGTTTACTTGACCTTGTTAACCGTCGTCAAATCAAACTTGACAAAGTTGACTCGCTGATCGTCGACGAAGCTGACCGCATGCTAGACCTTGGCTTCTCTGAAGACCTGGAAGCAATCGGTGACTTGGCTGCAAACCGTAAACAAACACTGATGTTCTCTGCAACTTTCGCTCCACGTATCATTACCCTTGCTGAACGCATGATGAATGAGCCAGAGCGTATTGCAATTGAAACTGGTCACTCTACCAATACTGACATTACCCAGACTTTACACTGGACTGATGGCTTTGAGCACAAGAAAAAACTTCTTACTCACTGGTTAAACGAAGAAGATGTTGATCAGGCAGTGGTCTTTGCTTCTACTCAAGAAGATACAGATATGCTGGCTGAAGAACTTGCTGAAGCAGGTTTATCAGTTGTTGCTCTACATGGTGCGATGCCACAAACCGTTCGTAACCGTCGTCTGCGCAGTATCCGTGAAGGTCGTGCAAAAATCCTGGTTGCAACTGACGTTGCAGCACGTGGTCTAGACGTACCGACAATCTCTCACGTGATCAACTTTGGTCTTCCTATGAAGAACGAAGACTATGTACACCGTATCGGTCGTACAGGTCGTGCGGGCCGTACCGGTAAAGCAATTACTTTAGCGACTTATCGTGAACGCGGTAAAATCCGTGCACTAGAAGACTTCCTTGAAGCTCGTCTAAATGTATCTGAAATTGAAGGTCTTGAGCCATCTCCACCTCCTGCACGCGGTAGCCGTGATGGCGCTGGTCGTGGTCGTGGCGGTCGTCGTGATGGCGGTCGTGGCTTCGGTGGTGGTCGTCGTTTCGAAGGCGAGAGCAATTTCAAACGTCGTGAAGGTGGTGATGACCGTCCACGTCGTAGCTTCGATGACAAACCTCGTGGCGAACGTCCTGCGTTCGGTGGCGAAGATCGTCCACGTCGTGACTTCAACAGCGATCGTCCACGTCGTGAAGGCGGTTTCGGTGATCGTCCACGTCGTGACTTCAATGAAGACCGTCCACGTCGCGAGTTTAACAATGATCGCCCACGTCGTGACTTCGGTGACCGTCCTCGTTTCGAAGGTAATGATGACAACCGCGGTAACCGTGTAGATTACAAACCACGTCGTGAAGGTTCTTTCGGTGACCGTCCTAAACGTGATTTTGGTGATCGTCCTGCTCCACGTCGTGAAGGTGGTTTCGGTGACCGTCCTAAACGTGATTTCGGTGATCGTCCAGCACGTCGCGAAGGTGGTTTCGGTGATCGCCCAGCACGTTCATTCGGTGATGACCGTCCAAAACGTGACTTTGGTGACCGTCCAGCGCGTCGCAACTTTGATGACAAGCCACGTGGCGAGCGTTCATTCGGTGAAGATCGTCCACGTCGTAAATTCAATGACTAATTGAATAACGTCTGAAAAAAACCAGCCTGAGTGCTGGTTTTTTTATGCATTGATTTTTTGTTTTTTCAGCATAAAATGCCTACTTCATCAACTTTTTCTGGGTTTATGATGATCCGTAATCTGAAAGTGTCTTTTTAGAGTCTTTCATATTATTGAGGGGTACATGTCCTACATTGCGGTAACTTTGCTTTTGTGCAATCTGATTTATTATGTATATCGTTTTTTAAATGGATCATAGTCTGTTAAAATCGCGTCGAAATAAAATTTTTGATTACTAGAAATATATGGCCAGGCATGGAGCATTATGTTTTCCATGAACTTGACCCTTCATTTTCAAATGCTAACATGTTGAACTTCGTTCTTTTGTCATATGCATGCTGAAAAAATGCAGGAATAAACTCAGCTATGAAAAATCAAACAGCGCAGGATCCTCAGTCTTTGATTGAAGTCAAGAATTTGAGTTTCAAGCGGGGTGAGCGTGTAATTTATGACGATGTCAGTTTAAACATTCGTCGTGGGCAGATTACCGCCATTATGGGACCTTCCGGAACTGGTAAAACCACTTTATTAAGATTGATCGGCGGGCAACTGACGCCTGAACAGGGTCAGGTTTTACTGGACGGTAAAGATATTGCCAAGATGTCCCGTTCCGAGCTTTTTTCTGCACGTGCACGTATGGGGATGCTGTTCCAAAGTGGCGCTCTGTTTACCGACATGAGCGTCTATGAAAATGTTGCCTTTCCGATTCGTGCGCATACCAAATTGCCTGAACATCTGATTGCTGAAATTGTGGCTTTGAAACTCGAGTCAGTAGGACTACGTGGGGCAGAGCAAATGATGCCTTCAGAGCTGTCTGGCGGGATGAATCGCCGGGTGGCTTTGGCTCGGGCGATTGCACTGGACCCTGAACTGATCATGTACGATGAACCTTTTGCCGGGCAGGATCCGATTGTGATGGGGGTTTTGACCCGACTGATCCGCTCTCTACGTGAAGCACTGGATTTAACAACCATTATTGTTTCGCATGATGTGGCAGAGACTTTATCGATTGCCGATTACATTTATGTAGTCGCAGAAGGCAAAATCCAGGGTGAGGGCACAGCAGAAGAATTGAAAAATCATCCTTCAGCCTTTGTGCAGCAGTTCCTAACCGGTTCGGTTGAAGGCCCGGTAGATTATCAGTTTAGTCATCAGGCTTATTTAAGTGATGAGGTACGTTCATGAATGCCATTGCTGCCTTAGGTAGACGCGTTATTGAACGTGTTCAGGGAATTGGTGTTGCAACACTGATGCTGTTGCAGATTCTCTTTTCCATGCCAACCTGGCTTGGAGTAAAGCTGTTTGTTTATCAGATGTATCGGGTCGGGGTACTGTCGCTCTTGATCATTGCGGTATCTGGCCTGTTTATTGGTTCAGTACTCGGTTTGCAGATGTATACCATTCTGTCGACATTTGGTAGTGAAGCGATGCTTGGTACTGCAGTGGCTTTAACCTTGTTACGTGAATTGGCACCTGTGGTTGCTGCCTTACTATTTGCGGGTCGTGCCGGTTCTGCCTTAACCGCCGAAATTGGTCTGATGAAAGCAACTGAGCAATTGTCCAGTATGGAAATGATCGGGGTCGATCCCTTAAAACGGGTGATTTCACCACGCCTTTGGGCCGGTATTTTTAGCTTGCCCATGCTCTCTGTGATCTTTGCTGCGGTCGGGATTATGGGCGGAAAAATGGTAGGTGTTGATTTTCTGGGTGCAGATGAAGGTGCATATTGGAGTGGCATGGAAAGTACCGTGCGCTTCTATAAAGATGTCCTGAATGGCACCATTATCAAGAGTTTTGTTTTTGCATTAATTTGTACCTGGATCGCGGTTTATCAGGGTTATGCCTGTGAACCAACATCAGAAGGTATCGCAACTTCTACAACACGTACGGTTGTCTATTCTTCGCTGTGCGTATTAGGTTTTGATTTCGTGTTGACTGCGGTCATGTTCGGAGGTATTTAATGAAATCACGTACTAGTGAGCTGGCCGTTGGTGTTTTTGTCATTTTTTTCGGTATCGCCCTGTTCTTTTTGGCGATGCGTGTCAGCGGTCTGGTAGGCACCAATATTTCTGATAGCTATCAGATGACAGCGACTTTTGAAAATGTAAATGGCATCAAGCCACGTGCTAAAGTTGCTTTGAGTGGGGTAAAAGTCGGTCAGGTCGATAAAATTACACTGGATCCGGTGACCCGTTTAGCCACTGTCCATATGACACTGGATGGCTCTCTGACTTCTTTTAATGCCGAGCAGCTCAAGCAGGTTCAGCAGGAAGCATTGGAAGAGTTACGTTATAGTTCAGATTATACCGCAGCCGATCCTGCGCAACAAAAAACAATGGAAAAACAACTATTAGATAACATGAAATCCATCACCAATATTGATGAAGATGCTTACATTATGGTAGCAACAAATGGTTTATTGGGTGAAAAGTATCTGAAAATTATTCCAGGTGGCGGTCTGACTTACTTGAAACGTGGTGAGCAGATTGCGAACACTCAAGGCACCATGGAAATTGAAGATTTAGTGACGAAATTTATTACCGGTGGTGCCGGAAAATCGTCAGATAGTCAGGAAAGTGCCTCAGAAGAAGCTGCATTTTCAGAAACAACAAATGCAGAACCGGCATTTGTTGAATAACAGATTGAGGAGATTTGAGTGAAGACTTTAGTAAAACAAACGCTTGCTGCAAGCATTCTTTCAACAATGGTTGCTGGTACAGTGTTTGCTGCACCGTCTGAAGCCCCACCTGCTTTTATTAAAAGAGTTGCAGACAATTTGATTGATCGTCTTAAAACCGATCATGCCAAATTGCAGAATAATCCTGCGCTTGTGAAAACGATTGTCCGTCAGAACCTTGACCCGTATATCGATTCACAATCGTTTACCCGGATTGTGATGGGGACTTATGCGACCAATCAGTATAGTACTGCGGCGCAGCGTGCACAGTTTGAAAAGAACTTCCGTGAAACCCTGATTGAAAATTATGGTACGGCTTTCTCTAAGTTCAGTAACCAGACTTACAGCGTTCGTCCTTATAAGGCGACTAACAGCAAAAATCCTGTAGTGACCATCGACTTTAATAACAAAGGCGAGAAAATCCCGGTTGCTTTCCAGCTGGTTGATAAAGGTTCACAATGGAAAATCCGTAACATCAATGTTTCTGGTATTGACCTGGGTCTGCAGTTCCGTAACCAGTTTGCGGCTACAGTAAAACGTAATGGTGGTAATCTGGATAAAGCCATTGCCAACTTCAAGCCAGATGCTGAAGCGGCGATTGACAAGAAAAAATAAGATAGGTGAGCTGTGATTCAATTCAATAATCAGGAACTGCAGGTTTCAGGCAAGATTGACGCTGACAATGCGCAGAGCTATTACCTAGATGGTCTGCGCGTCATTCAGTCACAGGACAAGTTTCCTGTGGTAGTTAATCTGGCTGGACTTGAGCAGGGTAGTACTTTGGCTTTGGCAGTTCTGGTGCGCTGGTTGCGCCAAACTCCACAAGCACGAGGACTACAGTTTAAAGCGGTTCCTGAAAAAATGATGAAGATCATTCAGGCCTGTCATTTGCAGGATGATCTACAGATCATTCAGTAAATAAAAAAGCACCGAAAGGTGCTTTTTTATTGTTTTTCAAATAAGCATGAATCAGATGAGGAGCGTTTCTTGCACTTCGCTTTAAAAGCAGTGCTTTAAAGCTCGCTCAAATCCACTTCTTCCATCTAAAGTAAATCAATGGCCCAATCAGGAAGCCCATAATAATAATGTTCACCATCACAAAGCTCATCGAACCTTGAGCGAAGGGCAAGACATCAGTGTTCATCCCGTAAATACTGGCAATCAGCATGGGTGGCGCAAGCATACTCGGTAAAATCGAGAAGCGACGGATCGTATCATTCTGTTCAGTGTTAATGAATCCGGACGTGGTATCCAGCAAGAAGCGGACTTTCTGGAACAGGAAGGCATCATGCTCGACCAGTGAGCGGACGTCTTCACTGAGTTCTCGAATATCTGCATCATAAATATGACTGCCTAAGGCACGTGGACGTGACAGGAAGGTAAGTACACGGCGTAAATCGATCAGACAGAGCTGAGCTTTCCCGAGCATATCTTCCAGTTGGGCCAGACGGGTAATCATGTCATCCAGATCAAGGATCTGTTCACGATGCCGGTTATTCAGCACTTCGGTTGAGTATTTTTCCAGATCCTTATGCACATCTTCCAGAATATCGGCCAACTCATCCAGTTTGGCCTCGAGCAAACCCAGCAGAATCCATGTCGGATCTTTATAGTCAATATCATAATCATTGCGACGCGCACGGGCACGAAAGGCCCGGAAAGCTACCAGCTTTTCACCGCGTAGGGTAAAGAGCCGGTCTTTATGCAAAATGAAAGCGACTGTCTGAACCGTTGCGAGGATGCTGGCATCATCCTCATGTTCACTTTCGACTTGATAATTTTTATTTTTCGTTAAGAAATAGGTACTGATGTGCAAAATACCGTCATCATCACGGTAAAATCGGGCACTCGAAGAAATATCTTCCAGAGATTTTAAAGTGGGCAGGTTTTGCTCATAGGCATCCAGAATCCATTGCTGTTCTTCCTGTGAAGGCGCAATTAAATCTATCCAAACCAGTTCCGGATGCAGGTCGAAATCACCATTGATGGTGGCATCTTCTAGGCTACCGCGCTCTGTGGCGTAAAAGGCTTCAAGCATGCTGTCTTTTCTCCCTTGCGCAGTATGTTAATCTAAATGCGTGTATTTTAGACAAGGAATTGAATAAAAACACTGATTGTGCAGTTATTTTTGAAAAAAAACTCTCAGGCGCTGCCTGCGTACTATATACCGGCAATGCAATGGTGAAAATGATGAATTCTATCGCAATTTTCTGTGGCTCAGCGCTAGGTTCTGAACCTGGTTATAAACAAATTGCCGAAAAGGTAGGTCAAACCCTGGCAAAAAGACAGCAAACACTGATTTATGGTGGTGGTCGTTCCGGATTAATGGGCATTGTAGCGGATAGTGCCTTGGCTGCAGGGGGCGAGGTTATTGGTGTTATTCCAAGACCCTTGGTGAATCGTGAACTGGCACATCCACATATTACCAAGCTGTATGTGGTCGATAATATGCATGAGCGTAAGACCAAAATGTCAGAACTCTCCGATGGTTTTATTGCCATTCCGGGTGGGGCGGGAACGCTCGAGGAAATTTTTGAGCAATGGACTTGGGCTCAGCTCGGGATTCATAAAAAACCTTGTGCTTTTCTCAATGTCGATGGCTTTTATGATGATTTGCTGAAATTTATTCAGATGACCACGGACAAGGGTTTTACCAAGCCACGTTTTACTGAATCCCTGATCGTGAGTGATGACTTCGAAGAAATTTTACAGAAATTTCAAGACTACCAGCCGCCTGAAGCAAAATGGGGTATGGTCGATCAGGAAGATCTCGTAAAATAAGTGTTTTCCACTTGATCGTTCCGAATTCATGAAAATTATTACCGTCGCAGCTGCCATTATTTTGAATTCAGATCAGCAGCTGCTGGTGGTTCGTAAGAAAAATACTGACTGTTTTATGCAAGTGGGTGGCAAGCTGGAACCGGATGAAGCACCTGAACGCACCCTGCTACGTGAAATTAAGGAAGAAATTGGTTGTCAGGCTGAGATTCAGCAATTTATCGGGTGTTTTGAAACTCAAACTGCCAATGAACCGGATCATCAACTGGTTAGTTATGTTTATCTGGTGCAGTTAGATGGCGAACCACATATTGAAGCTGAGATTGCCGAGATGAAATGGGTGGATCTGGATCAGAAAGATGTGAAACTTGCACCTTTAACTACAGAAATTGTCATACCTTGGGTTAAAAAGAACTTACTGGCCCAAGCCTGATTTAAAGTTTGGCTCCCGCCAGACAGGCGGCATAAATCTGCTGACAGCCCAGTTTTTCCAGTTGCTGGCTCAAAGCTCGAATTGAGCTGCCAGTCGTAACCACATCATCAATAATTAAAACCTTACGATAACGGACTTTTGAAGAGATAGTGACCCTGAACTGGGCTTCAATATCTTCGATACGTTCCAGACGGCTTAAGCCTTTTTGTGAATGTTGCTTGAGTCGTTCAATTGGTTGCCAGACGGGAACTTGCAAGTGTTTAGCTACATGCTTGGCCAGCAACAAAGATTGATTATAGCCACGTTCAACCAGTCGTTCGGTTGAAATCGGCATAGGAACCACTGCACTGACTTTAGGAAATTTTAAGGTTAGTAATGCACCTGCCAATAATGGTTCCAGATGCAGCTTCTGCTCATATTTAAATAATTGAATCAGGCGATCCATCGGGTAGGCATAGTCACAAGCCACCTGAAACTGCATTTCCTGACGCTGAATAGTCTGATGTGCCCAAGGTAACTGTTGCCAGCAATCCTGACAGACAGAATGCAGGTTTTGATAATCTGTCTGGCACAGCTGACAAGGTTGTAAACGGTTCAGCCAGTGTTTTCCCTGTTGGAGCAGCTTAAACATAGGCATAGCGTGGAGCCTCAGGTAGCCAGCGTTTTAATAATGCATCCGCCTGTTTCGGATAATCTTTTAACATCTGCTGGGCGACATAATGCGCCTGATTCAGCAAGTGATCATCACGTTCCAGCTTGGCTACACGGAAACCCATATCACCAGTCTGTTTGGTTCCTAACAATTCACCCGGACCACGTAATTCCAGGTCTTTCTCGGCAATGATAAAACCATCATTGGTTTCGCGCATGATGCGCAGACGTTCCTGACCATTTTGTGACAATGGATTTTTATAAAGCAAGGCACAGAAGCTGGCTTTGGCACCACGACCAACCCGGCCACGCAGCTGATGTAGTTGTGACAGGCCAAGCCGTTCGGCATTTTCAATCACCATAATCGAAGCATTCGGGACATCAACACCGACTTCGATCACAGTTGTAGCAATGAGTAGCTGCAGTTTATTGTCTTTGAATTCCTGCATGACTGCCTGTTTTTCATCGGCTTTCATTTTGCCATGTACCAGACCGATATTCAGTTCAGGGAAGCGTTCCTTGATCTCGGCAAAGGTTGCTTCTGCGGCTTGAGCATCCAGAGTTTCCGACTGTTCCACCAAAGTACAGACCCAATAAGCCTGTTTACCTTCAGCACAATTCGTGGCAATCCGTTGCAGAACCTCTTCGCGACGATCCAGCGGAATGGTCACAGTCTGGATCGGAGTACGACCCGGTGGCAATTCATCAATAATTGACGTATCCAGATCGCCATACGCCGACATAGCAAGCGTGCGTGGAATCGGGGTTGCGGTCATCACCAATTGATGCGGCGACATGCCATCCAAGCCTTTATTTCTCAAGGCTAAGCGTTGATCGACCCCAAAACGATGCTGCTCATCAATAATTACTAAGCCCAGTTTGGCAAACTCGACATTTTCCTGAAACAGGGCATGTGTGCCCACCACCAGATGCGCGCTACCATCACGGATCACTTGCTCTGCTGTAGTACGCGCTTTACCTTTCTGCTTCCCAGAAAGCCAGGCAACATTTAAACCGAGTGGTTCGAACCAGCGCTTGAAGTTGAGGTAATGCTGTTCGGCCAGAATTTCAGTTGGCGCCATCAGCGCAACTTGCCAGCCTTCTTCTAGGGCATGACAGGCTGCTACGCCGGCCACTAAGGTTTTACCTGCACCCACATCACCCTGCACCAGACGTAGCATCGGTTTATCCTGTTTCAGGTCTATGGCAATTTCTTTGGATACACGTTTTTGCGCACCGGTCATTTCGAAAGGTAAACCGGCCAAAAGCTGTTTGGCATAGGTTTTACTCGGGGAAAATGAAGGGGCTTCAATCTGCTGAATAAAGGCACGCCGAGTCAGTAAACTGATTTGATGTGCCACCAGTTCCTCAAAAATCAGACGCTGCTGTGCCGGATGTGAGCCTTGAGTGAGCTGCAACATATTGGCGTCCAGCGGTGGATGATGAATATATTCCAGTGCCTGCTTCAGGCCATAACCATTGCTAAATTTTTGTGGCAACAGTTCAGGCAGATCATCGCTATGCAGTTCTAGTGCCTGTTTAATATATTCCCGCAGCTTGGGCTGAGTCAGTCCTTCGGTTGCCGGATAGATCGAGGTGAGTTGGGTATGAGGCAGAGGCGTATGTTCAGTAATGACTTGCAGCTCTGGATGATACATTTCCAGACCACGGGCACCGACTCGCACTTCACCAAAGACTCTTAAACGGTTACCGAGCTTGCAGCGATCGGTAATGCCTTTATAAATATGATAAAAGCGCAAAGTGACTTTGCCAGAATCATCATCCAGTAACACTGCCATAGACTTGCGTTTACCGGGTGGGAAATCAACCCCTTTCACGATACCTTCCAGCAAATAGCTGCGTCCCACCGTTAATTGATTCATGGGAATGATCGTGCTACGGTCTTCATAGTCACGTGGTAGATGAAAAAGCAAATCATCAGTATTAAAGATATTTAGTTTTTCGAGTAAAGCAGCGGCGGCATTGCCAACGCCTTGTAACTGATGGACTGCAGCCATGTCCCCTCAACCAGGTCTGTGATTCGGTGTCGAATGCATATTTTATTTATTGGTTATGGTAAAACATCCGAGCGGGTAGCTAAACAATTATTTGAGCAAGGTCATCAAATTAGCACAATTAGCCAAAGTCCCAAAACAGATTCATTCGCAACTCATCTGATTCAGGATGTACACACTCTGGATTTAAGTGCAGCCGCTCCGATTGATTGGGTCTATGTGTTACTTAGCCCAAAACTGAGGGGGGTCGAAGCCTATCAGCACATTTATCTGGATTCGGTTCAGCCAATCATTACTGCCTTGAAATCCCATCCGGTAAAAAGAATGGTGGTGGTTTCATCAACCCGGGTTTATGGACAGAATGCAGGTGAAAGCGTGGATGATGAAACTGAAATTCATCCGAATGATGCTCAAGGTGAAATTCTGCATCACATGGAACAGGCGTATCTCGCGGCTTATCCTGATCAATGTACCATTATCCGCCCAAGTGGGATTTATGGGACTTCTGTGGCACGTATGCAGAAAATGGCAACCTCAATGATCAGTTATCCAAATCTGCACTGGTCGAATCGTATTCATATTGAAGACTTATCACGTTTTCTAGCTCATATGATTCACGTGGAACATCCTGATTCTTCATATATTTTGACTAATAATCAGCCACAACTTTTGCATGAAGTCTTGCAATGGTTTCAGCAGCAGATGGGTTTATTTATATTGAAAGTGGAAAGTGACAGGGTGACGGGTAAAAAGCTGTATGCCACAAGAATGGAAAAGATAGGCTTTGAGTTAGAGCATCAGGATTGTTTTCAGGATTATTTAGAGTTGATGAATAAGACTGATTTATAAATTTGGAAGTTCCTCCTCCCTCTGGGAGGAGGTTAGGAGGAGGGTTTTATATAAAAGGACCTCTCCCTTACGCGGCAGTGCTTCTTGTATCTTGATTGATATAGTGATTAGCTACCACTATACGCAAATTGTAGAGTTTGGAGTGCTGCTAAAATCTTAAATTTGAACCTGAGATAAAACCTACAATTTGCCCTTATCCCTCATACAACT
>NZ_VPDM01000050.1:0-16459 GCF_013417645.1 Acinetobacter sp. YH12236 | reverse complement strand
AGACGGAACAGTAAATCAGCCTATTGTTTTTTAGGAAAGATCTTCAATACGGTGAAAAAATGGCAAATTCCACGGGTCATCAATACAGATAAAGCAGCGACCTATGGCCATGCTTTATCACGGTTAACGCGAGAAGGAAAATGTCCAGTAGATATTGAGCACAGGCAGATTAAGTATAAAAATAATGTCATTGAATGTGATCATGGTAAGTTAAAGCGAATCATCAGGGCCACATTAGGATTCAAATCTATGAAGACTGCTTATGCCACAATTAAAGGTATTGAAGTCATGCGTGCACTACGTAAAGGACAAGCATCGTCATTTTATTATGGTCAGCCTCAGGGTGAAGTGTGTCTAATCAACAGGGTTTTCGGTCTCTAAGCACTTTTTAAAGGGAACATCATCGACTCAAATCTCTATTTGCAACAGTGCCAAATATGGTACATTTCACGCAACTACTTTCCCAATACAAGTCTTTAAAATGAATCGTTTTATAATTTTTTTGTTTCTTACTTTTATAATTAATACAAGCTTTGCTCAAATCGTAGAAATCCCTAAATTCTCAGACTATCCCGCTCGAATTTATACAGGTCCCACTTCTGCACCAAAATTAACAACGCCATATCATAAAAATTACAAAACACGTCTAACTAACTCTTCTAAAGAAGATATTAACTTTGCTGGCGAATATGTTCTGAGTGTATGGGGATGTGGTACGAGTTGTCGTGTATATACTTTTATCAATAAAAGAACAGGTGCCATTCTTGATACACCATTTGGTGGTGAAGGCGGTGAAAATATTGTCAGCATTAGAGCAAATAGCAAGGTAATCATAACAACAGAAGAGCTCTACACAAATGACTACGATTCTCTCGGCTATATGGCATATTATTATGTATTAGAGTCAGGACGTTTTAAAAAGGTAGCCCAACTTCCAATTTCTGAAGATCTTTATCAAGAAACCCGTTATAACTACTAATATTCCAACACCTAGCTAATATTATTTTAAACTTAATCTTTAAAAGTTATAACAATAAATCAGCCCGTATTTTACAGGCTGATTTTTAGCTATTTCTTCAATAGTTTTTACCAACTTCTCAGCTCTTTCAATAAGAACCTCCTCAGCAATATAATTATTTTTACTTGAACCGTACCGGGTCAGTGTTCCACAGTTTTCATAAGATAAATAATTATAGTCGCCAATTTCAACTGAGTTCCTCTCCGGCTTTTAAATAGCGGTATACCGCTTGGCGGCTAATTCCAAATGCCTGGCCTAATGCCATTTTTGAAGGATACTGCCCTTCCTTCCATGCTTGTCGCAAAGCTTCAGCTTTATCAGGCTTCAATTTATGTACCCGGCCTTTGTACTTCCCTTGAACAGAGGCGAGTTTAATTCCTTCCTTTTGCCTTTCCAGAATGATTTCACGTTCAAATTGCGCAAAAGCACCCATCAGTTGCAGCATCAAATTATCCATCGGCGTGGATTGGGCAGTAAAAGTAATATTCTCTTTTACAAACTGGATAGCGATCCCTCTTTTGACCAGTTTATCTACTTCAGTGACCAAATCTTTTAGACTTCGTGCAAAACGATCCATGGAATGTACAATCACCCTGTCCCCTTCCCGGACATAGTTCAACATTTCTTGAAATTTCGGTCGGTCGGTATTTTTACCCGAAGCACGGTCAACAAAAATCCGGTCGACTTCAATTCCCTCAAGTTGACGCCCTGTATTTTGCTCGACCGAACTCACTCGCACATAACCTACTTTTTGGCCTTTCACTCTTTCACGCCCCAATTAGATAAAAATGAACAATTTCGTAAATTATAAATCTTAAATATCAAAGTTACATGTTATATATGGTTAAAAATCATTTAAATGTTACATAGTTTTAAGAACTTTTATATTGTTACTTTAGGGTATACTTTAAAGTTACACAAAACATCTATATGAAGACTAAAGTCCAAATTAGTGTTTATGTTGGTTCAATGTATTACATTTCGTATTTTCTATTTGTAACGTAATTTCAGTAATATTATGATTATGTTTTAGAACTTCTAAGGCCTTTTGATAGAGTTGATCTGTATTGCTATTCGGAGCAACCAAATGAGCAGTTAAATGAATATTTCTTGAGGATATAGCCCAGACTTTCAACTGATGAATCCCTTCAACGCCCTCTAGCTTCAATAAATCATTTCTTAACGACTCAATATCAATCTCATCAGGAACTCCTTCAAGCAGAATATGAATACTTTGTTTTAATAAAATCCAAGTTCGAGGTAAGACCCAGAAGCCAATTAACACAGCGATTACGGTATCAACCCACATCCACTGGGTAAAATAAATAACTATTCCTCCGATAATCACGCCTATCGATCCTAGAGCATCACTAAGAACTTCTAAATATGCACCTTTTATATTTAGACTTCCTTCAGCACTAGCAGAAAGGATTTTCATTGAAATCAAATTTATGACCAAACCAATGACCGCGACAATCATCATTCCAACACTTTGAATTTCAGCAGGATTCGTAAAACGTTGATAAGCTTCATATACAATATATATTGCTACCACAAAAAGCATCACCGCATTAAACAGAGCCGCTAAAATTTCAAATCGCTGATAGCCAAAAGTTCTTTTATCATCTGCGGCTTTTTTACCAATTTTGATAGCGGCAAGAGCAATAGCTAAAGCGGCTACATCAGTAAACATATGAGCTGCATCAGATAACAAAGCCAAACTTTGGGTAATAAAAGCAGCGACAACTTCTACTATTAAAAAAGTAGTCGTTAAACCTAAGGCAACCATTAACTTCTTACTATTTTCTTCAGTAACAACCGCATGGCTATGATCATGATGTTCTGACATAAAATATTTTCCTTATTCTATTTATGATGAGCAGAGATATTGGATAACAGCCAATATCTCTGCTGTAAATCGACTAATCTATTGGATTAAGAAACTTTCTTTTCATTTATCCAACGATAAAGCACGGGTAACAGCACCAAAGTTAGTAATGTTGAAGAGATAATCCCGCCAATCACTACGGTTGCCAGTGGCCGTTGAACCTCAGCCCCTGTTCCGGTTGCCAGCGCCATTGGTACAAAACCCAGTGAAGCCACACAAGCTGTCATCAACACTGGTCTTAAGCGCAAAATAGCCCCTTGCCACACGGCTTTATGCACTGGATATTTGTCCCTTAATTCCTTAATAAAGGTCAGCATTACCAGTCCATTGAGGACTGCAACACCAGATAAGGCAATAAAGCCAATTCCAGCTGACATCGATAATGGAATATCCCTTAGCCAAAGGAACAGCACACCACCGGTCAAGGCAAAGGGTACCCCGGTAAAGACCAATAGACTTTCTTTGACATTGTGAAAGACCGCCATCAGTAAAATAAAGATAGTGATTAAAGCCAGTGGAATCACGATTTGCATCCGTGCTTTGGCTGAAGCCAAATTTTCAAACTGACCGCCATATTCTATCCAATAACCACTTGGCAAAGTGTATGCTTTGAGCTGTGTCTGTACATCAGAAACAAAAGACCCTAAATCACGCCCTTCAACATTCGTTGTAACCACAACTCGGCGTTTACCATTTTCTCGACTGACTTGGTTGATTCCTTCAATGGTCGAGACTTGCGCGACATCCGACAATAAAATACTGCCACCATTTGGAAGCTGAATAGGTAACTGGGAAACAGATGCGACACTACGGTCTTGCTCTCCAAGACGGATAACAAAATCAAAACGACGATCGCCTTCTAAAATCTCTCCCACGCTTTGTCCACCAATACTGGTTGCCACAAGGTCTTGAATTGAACGCACACTCAAACCATATTGTGCAGCCAAAGTTTTATTTACCTCGACATTCAGTAATGGCAAACCTGAGGTCTGCTCAACTTTCACGGCACTGCTACCCGATATTTGCTGAATGATTTTGGAGATTTTAGTCGCCTCAGTATTGAGGACATTCATATCATCACCGAAGATTTTCACACCAACATCACTACGCACACCTGAGATCAATTCATTAAATCGGAGTTCAATCGGTTGTGAAAATTCACTATTATTGCCTGGAATCGTGGCTAAATACGTCACCATACGGCCACGTAATTCATCTAAACTTTCTTTAGGATTTGGCCATTCTGAACGAGGCTTTAACATGATATAGCCATCTGAAATATTGGGTGGCATGACATCTGTTGCAACCTCGGCTGTACCCGTTCTGGCAAATACTGCCTTAATTTCAGGGAAACTCTTTAAAAGAAGTTTTTCAGTATTCTCCTGAATACGTAAAGACTCTTCTAAGCCTGTACTTGGTGAACGTAACTGTTGTACCGCAAAGTCTCCTTCACTGAGCTGTGGTGCAAATTCACTGCCGAGTTTGGTACTGATAAATCCCGTAATCACTAATACACACAGTGCAAAAGTCAGCACAACTGCTTTGTATTGATACGAAATATCAAGAGTTTGCTGATATTTAGCTTTTAGCCATAACATCCAACGACTTTCTTTTTCTTGAATATCGCCTTTGACCCACAATGCCACAGCAGCAGGCACAAAGGTGATCGATAAAATAATGGCTGCAACAAGGGCGAGTACCACTGTCAATGCCATCGGATGGAACATTTTTGCTTCCACACCACTTAAAGCAAAAATCGGCAAATACACCACCAAAATAATAAGCTGACCAAAAATAAGAGGACGACGTGCTTGGCGGGCAGCCAGAAAAACTTCCTTAAAGCGTTCACTTTGTGTGAGAGGTCGTTTTAACAGTTGCTGTGTATGGGCTAAACGCCGGATACAGTTTTCGACAATCACCACAGCACCATCGACAATGATGCCGAAATCGAGTGCACCTAAACTCATCAGATTGGCACTGATATTTTTCTGTGCCATCCCGGTTAAGGTAAACAGCATAGAGAGTGGAATGACACAGGCAGTAATCAAGGCAGCACGGATATTCCCTAAAAACAGGAACAGAATGATGATGACCAGGATTGCTCCCTCTACCAAGTTTTTCTGAACGGTTTTAATCGCCTTCTCAACCAAGGTAGTACGGTCGTACACCGTTTCAATCACTACCCCTTTAGGCAAACTATTCTGAATATCTTGAAGCTTGGCATCCACAGCTTTAGAAACAGTCCGGCTATTTCCACCCATCGCCATCATGGCAATCCCTAAAACGGTTTCTTTGCCGTTATAGGTTGCCCCACCGGTTCTTAAATCATGCCCAATAGAGACTTGCGCAATATCACCAACCCGAATTGGGCTGCCATTTGGGCTACCCAGCATGGTGTTCTCAATATCAGAAAGCCCATTGAATGTACCCGGTACACGTACCGTCAATTGCTGACCATTGTCTTCAATATAACCTGCACCTCGGTTCTCATTATTTTGCGCTAAAGCCTGTTGCAGTTGTTCTAATGAGATATTCAGTTGCTGCATCCGGTTTAAATCGGGAGAGACCACATAGGTTTTTTCAAAACCACCAATACTGTTGACCTCTGCAACTCCCTTAACACGTTGCAGTTGAGGACGCACAATCCAGTCCTGAATCTCACGCAAATCCATCGGCGTGTATGCAGTTCCATCCGGCTTTTTCGCATTCGGATCTGCCTTCAGTACCCATTGATAAATCTCACCGAGACCCGTAGAAACGGGGGACATCGTCGGTGCGATTTGTGCAGGCAACTCAGATTGCGCCTCCTGTATCCGTTGGTTAATCTGCTGACGGGCCCAATAAATATCAGTCCCATCTTTAAAGACAATGGTGACTTGAGAGAGTCCATAACGGGATATGGAACGGGTAAGCTCCAGATCCGGAATGCCAGCCATGGCATTTTCAATGGGATAGGTAATCCGCTGTTCGACTTCAAGCGCAGTAAAACCCTTGGCTTGAGTATTAATCTGGACTTGGGTATTGGTAATATCGGGTACAGCATCAATCGGGAGTTTCTGATAGCTATACACCCCGACCGCAATCCAGGTACAGACAAAGAGCAACACCCAAATCGCATTTTGTATGGAAAACTGAATGATTCGTTCGAATAAACCTTCTGGTTTTGGCAGATCAGAATTAATGTTCATGGCCTGCCTCGTCTTTTTCTAATTCAGATTTCAACAAGAAACTGCCTTGAGCGATATACTTCTGCCCTTCAGTCAGCCCAGAAATCACTTCAAGCCATTGTCCATCACTTGAAGCCTGCCCCAATTGCACTTTCTGTGCTTTTAAGTGGACTTGACCTTTTTGTTCTGAATCTACGATGAAAATACTGTCTTCACCTTCAATACTTTGCAGCGCAGACTTTTGAATCCGAAGGGCTGATTTTGCTGTAGCTTCCGGAATCAACACTCTCACTAACACATTAGAACGCAACTCAGTAGCTTGCGCATCGAGTTTTGCGCGCACCACCAGACGCCCTGTTTGTACATCTGCCTGAGAGGTTAAGCTTTGTACAGTAGCTTTATAGATTTGATCTGAATCATTCACTTTAAAGTCAATTTTTTGCCCGGCTTGCAGTTGACCTGAGAATTGATTCGGCAAATTAAACTCAAGCCATAAATCTTTCAGCTGTTCAATGACAAAGAGCTGATTAGCCAGTTGCACATTTTCACCGACCACAATATCTTTTTGACTGATCACCCCAGAGATCGGTGCTTTAATCAGAAAACGCCCATTGTTATTGCCACTTGCACCTAATGCATTTAAACGTGCTTGTGAGGACTGGACAGTAATCTGCGCTTGACGGTAGGCATTTTCGGCACGCTGGTAATCCTGTTTGGCAGAAATCCCCTGTGACCAGAGTTGCTGTTCGCGCTGGTAATCTTTACGGGCCAAATCCAGATTCACCTGTGCCATACGCAGATTTGCCTGTTGGTCGATCAGTTCAGGCACGATTAGTACAGCCAGCGTTTGTCCTTTTTGCACGCTCTGTCCTAAAGCCACATTGACCTGCTCGACATGACCACTAAAATTAGGCGATATATGCGCTTGTTGATCGGTATTCACCACCAATTTACCTGGCAGGGTTGTCAGCTTTTCAACCAATCCTGTGGATGCAACAGCAACTTTTAAACCTTGTTCAACCATTTGTTGGCTGGTCAGTTGTATTTCGCCTTCTTCAGCATGTCCTTCTTCAGAACTATCTTCATCAGAATGTTCGGCATTTCCCTCATCATGACCATGCCCCTCAGATTCAGTTTTTTTTGAACTTAACCAAATAACCAGACTGACCAAGACCGTAATCAGAATCAAAATTGCAATCATGAGAGACTGGGATATTTTTCCGTTTTGCTTGGCGTTCATTTTATCGTGCTCCCCCATTGATTAAATTTTGCGATGCTTCGACTGCCTTTTTATTCAGTTGTGTATAGGCATCCGAACGGCTAATTTCTTCATAACTTGTGCCAATACTGAGTGCCTCAGCTGCGAGGGCAGTTTGCCAAGCTTGACGTAGAATTTGTAATTGACCCAATCGAAGATTCTGCAGTTGGGTGGTTGCTTGCTGAACGTCGGTAATGGACAGTTTCCCTGCCTGAAACCCTTGTAAAGTACGGCTCTGAACTTTGGTCGCCAAAGTAACTTGTGCTGTTGTGGCATCGAACTGGCTACGTAAACCTTTGAGCTGATGCATGCTGTTGGCAATATTGAGTATTTGTTGCTTCAGCTCACGCTGCTGCTGTTGGTTCAGCAATATTTGCTGTTGCTGGACCATCGGGATCGCATATTGCTGGCGGTTGAAAATATTCAGTGGAATAGCCACGCCGATTGCCAAAGTCGTATCGTTGCTTTCATTAGGGGTTTTGCTACGTTTCATGCCTACATTTAAAGTCGGATTGGGACGTGCCTGAATTCTTAAATTTTCAATTTGATGATCCGATTGCTGAATGTTCAAGGCATAGAATTTTTCTAGCCACCCTTCAGCAATATACCGTTGCACAGTTTGGAGACTTTGCTCTGGCCAAGGGATAGCGGTTTTATTCAATTGAAGATGTGAAGATGTTTCTCCCCCCCACAAATTAGACAGCTGACGACCGGCAGCTTGTTTATTCAGCATCGCTTGCTGATAAAGTCGTTGGATTTCTAGCGCTTCAATTTGGGTACGCTCAAAATCAACCAGGGCAATACTGCCTGCCTGATAGCGTTTCTGGGCACTGTCCAGATTGGCTTTACTTGTTTTTAACTGTACTGAATAAGCAGACTGCTCAACCTCAGCAAGTGCAAATTGCGACCATGCAAATTTAACAATCAGTTGGCTTTGTGCCTTCCATAATTGCTGTTGCAATTGGATTTGTTGATTCGAGGTATTGGCAATCACCCGGTTCAGCTTACGCTGACCAAATAGATCTAGAGGTTGACTAACGCCAACATTGAATTCCTGTTCTTGACCTGAGCCAAAGCCAGACTGTTCTAAACTTATACTTGGATTCTGCCATAACCGACTTTGCTGAATATTCAATTCAGATATTTGCTGAACTTGTTGCCACAGCTTGTCTTGAGTCTGGTAACTTTGTACTTTTGCTAAAGCGGATTCAAAGCTGGTAACGTTTTCAGCATAGCTATATTGCATAGCCGCTGCACATATACAAGCAACCAAGCTATGACGCAAGAGTATAATTGATTGTGAAGACATGATTTTTCCCACTTATTTAAATAATAAAAGTGGTGGGAATGTTTTAGGCTACCCCACCATGAGCGGGGAAAATTCGGGAGGTGGGCTTTGTTGAAACAGGTCAGGAGCCTGATAGCTGTTTTTCCAATGAAATTGTGGATTCACTTTAACTTCAGAGCTTGGATGAAACACATCTACTTTTTCATTTTGTACAATCAAATGCGTCATCGATGGTAGATGATCTTGATGATCTTCACCGATTTCTAAATCGCTACTGAATGTTTTTATGTTTTCTGACTGTCCATTATGATCGTGTTGACGACTATCGCTGGCACACAAGGTATTTTGGTGATGACCAAAATGATAACTCTGCTGTGATTGAGGCTGTTGTTCATGGACACAAAAGGCCGCCGCCACATTCCAAAAGCTTTGGAACATGAACAATCCAACCAAGACTGTAATCCATGTAGTAGAACGCATCATCATAACAATCGAAAAATTTGTACCAAGTATAAGGCTTAGAGCCACTCCAAGGTCAAGCTTAATAAATTAAATTAAACATTCAATGAACACTGAATAGCCGGCACTTTTGCAAATTTACCTTGTCTCTATAAGCTCACATCAATTTCAGGTAAGAATAACAATAGATAGTGAACCGTACCGGGTTTGTCGGAGACTTTTTATTTAAGTTAGGCCACCGGTAATCCTCCCATAAATAACCGAAGTTAAAAGTAGAGGTACACATAAGTTAAAATTTTATAGAATTGCTTGAGTTCAAAATCTCTAATTAGCATGTATTGAAAACATGAATATTTATCTAAAAAGAGAACTATTTAACATCATGGCTGTTATACGCAATAAAAAAACCTGGGCACCAACCCAGGTCTAAAATTTAAAAAACAGATAAATATCAGTGCAATAAACTCATTTTTCTAATTTCGCATAACGTGTATTATGTTAATTTTAGAGAAACTACTAAATTATATTGGGTTGTAAATATTTGAAATTCCGTTAAGATATTTTGGATTAAATTCTATTCCTAGATAGCATTCGTGTTGACTCATCTCTCCAAAAAACTTTGGTTTTGTTTTCTTATGGTTTTTGCCATAGGATGGAGTAGTGTGTCTGTTGCATCAGTAAAGATAATGCATATCAATATGCAAACTGAAATGAGCCAAGATCATTGTTTAGATCAAGCACAGCAAGTCACTCAACATGGTATTAATCACGAAGTACAGACGAATACCGATTGCCATAATCATTTAGCTCTTAATCAGAATATAGATCACAAAAAGTGTCAGGAATGTTCTAGCTTATCCTGCCAGACACAGATCTCATGTCTTCATTCTTTGCAAAGCTCGCTAGATCCCCTAGATACCTTCTATTCTATAGATCAGCCTAATTTTTATTACCCCAACCAATATCTAAATGGGTATTGGCAAGAAATTTCACGTCCTCCTAAAACTTAACCATTTTTTTTAAAATTTATTTATTTTTCAAAAATTAAGGTTAAGTTATGTCTCATAAAATTAGTTCGTACCTATTAGCAGGTATTTGTTTTGCATCGTCGCCTTTGGTTTTTGCCGAAGTGCGTGAATATCAGCTTGTTATTGATGAAGCAGTGGTCAGCCCAACTGGAAAGCCTGTAAAGCGCATTACCGTAAATGGTCAATTTCCTGCGCCTTTGCTTGAGTTTGAAGAGGGTGATGAAGCCATCATTCGCGTGAAAAATAATTTAAAAAACCAAGATTCTTCTATTCATTGGCACGGACTGTTGTTGCCGGGCATTATGGATGGTGTACCGGGATTTAATGGTTTTAACGGTATTAAGCCTCAAAGCGAGTATGTTTATAAATTCAAGATTCGCCAAAGCGGGACTTATTGGTATCACGCTCATTCTAAAGGACAGGAACAGGACGGCTTATATGGTTCTTTTGTGATTTATCCAAAAGGTAAAACACCATTGGCAGCACATGAAAAAGCTGAACGTGACTATGTGGTGATGTTGTCAGATTTTCATGAAAAAACCAGTGATCAAATTCAGAAAGATCTTAAAATTTCAGCTGAATATTATCAAGATCAGCGTGAAACCTTGGGTGATGTTTGGAAGCAGGTTAAACGTGATGGCATAAAAGCGACATGGTCTGACCGCAAAATGTGGAATCAGATGCGTATGCTAAAAACCGACATGTCGGATGTTACAGGTTATACCTTCCTCATTAATGGCAAAACACCTGAACAAAATTGGACAGGAATGTTTAAACCGAATGAAAAAATTCGCCTACGTTTTGTGAATGCATCTGCGATGTCTTTCTACGATGTCCGTATTCCTAACTTGAAAATGACTGTGGTCAGTGCTGATGGTCAGCCTGTAAAACCTGTTGCTGTGGATGAGTTTCGTATTGGCACAGCTGAAACTTATGATGTGATTGTGGAGCCAAAAGGCGGACATTATCAAATTGAAGCTGAGTCAATTGACCGTTCAGGCTATGCGATTGGTACACTGCACAATGAACTAAATCCTATGACACATGGCATTCATATGCCTGCACCACGTCCACGCTCACTTTTGACCATGGAAGATATGGGACATGGTGGTGGTGATCATGCAGGAATGGATCATTCGAAAATGAACCACGGCAATATGCAAGGCATGGATCACTCGAAAATGGATCATTCAAAAATGAACCATGGCGATATGCAAGGCATGGATCACTCGAAAATGGATCATTCAAAAATGAACCATGGCGATATGCAAGGCATGGATCACTCGAAAATGGATCATTCACAGCATGGCACAGCAAAACCACAAGAAAATGATCAAGTGGTTTATGGTTGGGCAAATGCATCTACACCTGCGGGCAATAAAGCCTTGCAATATAGTGATTTAAAATCTTTAGAACCGCAAAAAGATACTCGTGAAGCTAGCAGTGAATTAGTAGTGCGTTTGGGCGGTACTATGGAGCGTTATATTTGGACGATTAACGGTAAAAAATTCAGCGATGCTGAGCCATTAAAAGTGAAGTATGGCGAGCGTATCCGTATCAAATTTATTAATGACAGTATGATGGCGCACCCCATGCATTTACATGGCATGTTTATGCAGTTGGAGAATGGTCAAGAGTCGGTAGATATGCCGAATAAACACACATTGATTGTACCACCGGGTAAAACAGTCACTGCTTTATTAACTGCGGATGAGTTGGGCGAATGGGCAATCCATTGTCATTTGTTGTATCACATGAGTGCAGGAATGATGAACAAGTTGATCGTGGCAAATGTTAGCGATGAACAAGTGTCTACAACGCCAATTCAAGGTACAAATTCGACTCAAACTCACCAAGTAACTGAGCAAAAAGGAGCTGGACATGCACATCACTAATTTTGTATTTAAAGCGTTTTTTTCTGTTGCGGTATTGAGTTTAACAAGCTTAAGTTTGGCGCACGAAGGGCATCATTCAACTGCTCAGACTGATGGAAAAAATGTACCATCAATGAATCATCAAGCGATGTCTGAGATGGATCATTCACAGCATTCTCCACAAGAGCATGCACAACACATGCAGATGATGGGGAAAATGAATCATGCTGCACATTCAGCACCGATGAACCATCAACATGCAGGTCATCAGCCAATGCATCACAAATCAACAGAGAAACAGCAAGATCAAAAAGTACAGAAAGGAGATCAACATGCGCACCATTAATCTTTTTTCTAAAACTGTTTTAGCAAGCTCTTTGTTGATGGTCAGTGCAGTGAGTTTGGCACATAATGGTGAAGATCATAGTGCGCCTGAAAAAATGACAGTTGCTACATCTTCTAGTCAAAATCAGCCGATGCAAATGGATCGCTCTCAAATGAACCATAGCCAAATGAATCAGGCACAACATCAGGCAACATCTACGGTTAATCATTTACATCATGTACCAGATGCGAATGCTCAGCAGAGTTCGCATTATGATCATCGCTCAGAACACGGTGCGCAAATTTATGCGATTACGACAGTGGACAATAAGTGGCTTGTCAATGAAGATGGCACAGGTGATTTAAAGTCAGAGTTTGAAACCCGTATTGGCACAGATGAAAATAAGCTTTTTATTAAAATTCATGCCGATAAAGAAGAATCGCATGATGCACATTATGATGCCAAACTTTTATATAGCCGTATGATTTCAGACTTTTGGGATGCACAGATTGGTGCACGTTATCGTAGTGAAAAAGTTGAACTCAATGATCATCGCAAAGACACCGAAGAAAATGTTGATGCGGTGATTGGCTTACATGGTATGGCGCCATATTTCTTTGAAACTGATGCTTATCTCTATGCGGGAGAAGACAATTATGCGGGCTTTAGCCTAGAAACGGAACGTGATTTTCTGATTACGCAAAAGTTGATTATTCAACCTTATTTAGAGTTGGATGCTATCTTTAGTGATGACTCTAAATATGCGAAAAAAACTGGTTTAAGCAGTGCAACCGCAGGGTTTGAAACTCGCTATGAAATCAGTAAAAAGATCATGCCTTATATCGACATTGCCTATGAGTATTCAAAAGGTAATGATGAAACGTCGTGGCAAATAGAATCAAACTCTGAGAAAGGTTGGTTATATGGAGCTGGTGTTAGATTTAGATTTTAATTAATTTAATGATTACTAAATAGCTTTATTTAAATAAAACTCTAGCTTAATGTGGCCGGAAGCAAAATGTTAACTTATTTTGCTTCCTTCCATTTAACATAATGGCTGTTATGCGAAGTCGACTTGTAATGCAATTTGCATTACAATATTCCTAGTACATTAAATACTTGGGAAATATGATGGCTACTGTTAACTTCAGGATCGATGAAGCCCTTAAAGAAAAATCTTATTCAATCCTTAAAGAGCAAGGTATTGCACCTACTGATTTCTTCACTAGTATTCTTGAGTATGTTGCTACGACTGGGAAACTGCCTGTCAAAAAAGCTTTGCTTTCGGAAGAAGATGAAGAATTATTAGCTCTTGTCCGTAAGCGCATTAATGATCCTAAAGAGATGTTTGAGGAAGTCACATTAGATGACTTATAAGCTTTTACGTCACAAGGACTTTACAGCAGAATGGGAAAACTCCCTGTTGCTATACGAGATCAATTTAAAAAGAAACTAGCCAAAGTCATAGAGCAGCCACATATTCCAAAGAATATGCTTAGAGGCGATCTTGCAGGTTGCTATAAAATCAAATTATTAAAAGCTGGTGTCCGACTTGTCTATCAAGTTAAAGATGATCAGGTAGTTATCCTGCTCATTACCGTCGGAAAACGAGCTGATAGCATAGTTTATGACGAAGCGAAAAAGCGAATTAAAGACTAAAAATGGGAGCTTAAAGCTCCCATTTTTGGCTTCGTATAAGGTGTATTATGTTAATTTTAGGAAAGGCTCTAGACTAGCAGAATGATTATGTTAGTCTAGAGCATATAATTAACATTATTGAAGTATTTTACATGGCAATTTTTCGACATTCTTCTGCACACTGACGGCAAGCCTCAGCACATTTTTTACAATGATCATGTGAATGTTTTTCACACTCTTCCGCACAATATTCACAGATCTTAGCACAAAGCTCACAAATCTCTTTGAGGAAAGGTGAGTTATGTTGTTGCATACGCACACATAACTGACAAATATCTGCACATTCTAGACAACGTTGAATACATTCACGCATCATCTCTAAATCTTTTTCTTTTAAACAAGAAGTTGCACATTCAGTACAAATAAGTGAACAGTTTGTACATGCAGAAATACACTTTGAAAATTCCGTATTAATCATTTTTTACTCTCAACTTATATAATCAAAGAAATAATTAAAACATAATTTTTTTCTACTAATTATTTTAAATTATTAGTAAATGTAATACATAATGTTAATTTATATGAATAATGTTAATTTTAACTAAATCTTATTTATATTCCAAATTATTAAAAAACAGTTTTTAATTAGGATAGATGATCAAGTATCAAAAGCAGCTATTCTTAAAATAACTGCAATAATTTTATCACTTTAAAAATAGATTTTCCCTCTATTTAACATAATGGCGGTTATACGAAGTACACTTGTATATTAATATAAATATCAATCACTTGAAAATTTAGCCATGACTAAGAAAAAGCAAAAAATCGGCTTTTGTAATAAGTTGGTGAGTTTTTAAGCAGATCTGTAATATTTTGCCAGTAAATTTGATTAAAAAACGATCAATTTGGCAATCAGTGCCCATTTCATCGGCTTTCAGGATCCGAAACTATCCCCAATGGCTGTGGATAAAATTTAGGCTATTTTGTACGCCCTGGCGCACAACAATCTCGGCTCTTTGCGGCTACCAGGAACAGTGGAATTTTCCTATGATGAACTCATCAGGAACAGGAAGTTCCAAACAACAAGAATAAGAAAGATCGCACCAGGAGCGTGAGGTAAGACAGGAGTCATACCTAGCAACCCAATATGAGAAACCCCGGCAGGATGCTGGGGTTTTTTATTGTCTGCATTTAAGGTCTAATCAGTCTTAGCCAATTCATTTTGGTTGATAAGTTTAATCAGCGCATTTTGAACAAACTCATCAAGTTCAATCCCTTTTTCTTTTATGATGGTTTCTATCTTTGCTAGCGTTTCACTTTCTAATTCGAACTCGATTTCTGCTGATGTTTCCATGAGTAAATCATAGTTATTTTCGACTATCTTTTTAAAGGTTTCTTCTAGATCTTTTGTTGATGGAATATTGAAAGATAAGCGTAATGAGCTATTGATAATTTCAATATGGGTATACCCTAAATATTCAGTACTTTTTCCCACAAATCCTAAGTGCTTCATAAAAAACCTTAAATAAATATAGTAGAGAGCTGTCTAAATTAAGCCAGACTCTCTTTTACAAATTTTGGATCAACAATAAATAATCGAATAAGGGATGTTGCTGCTCCTGATGGTCTTCTCGCACCTTGTTCCCATGATTCAAGAGTACGTCTTGATACGCCAAGAATCTTAGCAAACTGATCTTGTGTTAGTTGAGCCTTTCTACGAGCTAACGCTACATCTGTCTCAGTGATTACGGTTCTTTTCGCTGCATTACTAGTAAGCATATCGTCGATGCCTTGTAATATTTCAGCTTCAATATCCCTAGTTGCTTCAAAAGCCTCAAGTTCTTTTTCAGTCATTAAACGAGTCATTTAGTTTCTCCACTAATGCTTGAAGAGTCTTCTTACTAAGCTGTACAGTTTGCTTTTTACTGTACAAGGTTAATAACCAAATCTCTCCATTTGCTAAACGATTAAAGTAGATGACTCTGACACCACCACTTTTACCTCTACCACCGCTAGTCCATCTAATCTTACGAATACCACCTGCATTAGGCTCTACATCTCCTGCTTCAGGATTTAATGCTAAGAATGTTTTGAATTCCTCATATTCTTCCTGAGTCCAATAAACAAGACAGTATTTAGTAAATAATGGAGTCTCACATATTGTATACATTGATTGCATTCATACTACCTTGTAGTAGTTTATTTTATACTACTTTGTGGTATTTTTAAATGATAATTCTTAGTTCTCAGGATTAAATGCCTATTTAAGTGATGTGCTGAAAAGGTTGCCGACACATAAAGTGACTCAGATTGAAGAATTGCTACCACACCGCTGGAAACCTGAACCGAATTAAAAAATAGGCATGGGGTTCAGCGGACGCTTACGTTCTGTTATTCACCAATTAAAATGTCTATGCGATAAACCATTTAAAATGTCCTGTTTTTAACTGCAAGAGTCAAGAACAGGATTTAAATTTCTTTGTTCATTGCTAGCTTTCTGAGCTTTACGACTCGGC
>NZ_VPDM01000049.1:0-16606 GCF_013417645.1 Acinetobacter sp. YH12236 | reverse complement strand
AATGGAAAAATCTAAAAGGTATGTTTTACCGAAAAAAAGAAGTAGAAACTACCCACGAGTTGTGAAAGGGAAACCACAGAAATACCCAAAAAAATGCCAGTCAATCTCTTAACTGACTGGCATTACCGTTTATGGAGCTTTTCAAATGTTGACCTACGCGCACCTTCGGTGCTTGTCTTGCAGAAAAATAAGGCAGCGCCTTATTTTTCTTCAGGCTTTAGACCTTCAGCTTTTTCCAATGATTCATCATTGTTAAAGAACTTCTCCCGTTGTTCTTCAAGGAACTTTTTCGCATCCGGTTCAAACACGTTTAAACGCTTTTCATTGATCAGCGTGGTCTGGTGTTTCAGCCATTCTTGCCAAGCCTGTTTAGATATCGTATCAAACAGTTCCTGACCCTTTGCACCCGGGAATGGTGCAAAGTCTAAACCTTCCATTTCTTGTTGATACTTACGGCAAAAAACTTGTCGAGACATATCAATACTCCAATTTAAAGCGAAAGCAATTAAGCGTAAAGTTTCTCTAGGCGAGCATGCGCACGTTCGATCGCAGCTTCAACCTGTGCAGGTGCAGTACCACCGATGTGATTACGTGCATTCACAGATGCTTCTAAGGTCAGGGCTTTTTCGAATACATCTGCCTGAATCAGATCAGAGAACTGTTGCAGTTGCTCAAGTGTCAGTTCAGACAGGTCTTTACCTTCCTGCACGCCTAGAGCTACCGCTTTACCCACAATTTCATGAGCATCACGGAAAGCCACGCCATTTTTTACCAGATAATCTGCCAGGTCAGTAGCCGTTGAGAATCCACGAAGCGCTGCTTCACGCATGATTTCAATATTTGGTACAAGCGCAGGAATCATGTCAGCAAATGCCATTAATGAACCACGAACCGTATCGATCGCATCAAATAATGGTTCTTTGTCTTCCTGGTTATCTTTGTTGTAAGCAAGCGGTTGACCTTTCATTAGGGTCAACAAGCTCATCAGATCACCATATACACGGCCGGTTTTACCACGGATCAGTTCAGGTACATCCGGGTTTTTCTTCTGTGGCATGATCGAAGAACCAGTACAGAAACGGTCTGGAATATTTACGAACTTGAACTGAGCCGATGTCCATAGGATCATTTCTTCAGACATACGTGACAGGTGCATCATAATTAAAGATGCCGCAGCATTGAATTCAATACCGAAATCACGGTCAGAAACAGCATCAAGTGAGTTTTCAGCAACAGCTTCAAAACCTAGAAGCTCAGCGGTATAAGTACGGTCAATCGGGTAAGTCGTACCTGCCAGAGCAGCAGAACCGAGTGGCATACGGTTAACACGTTTACGGCAATCAATCAGACGCTCAGAGTCACGTACCAGCATTTCAAACCAAGCCATCAAGTGATGACCAAAAGTCACTGGCTGTGCAGTTTGCAGATGGGTAAAACCCGGCATGATGGTATTGGTATTTTTCGCTGCCAGACCCAGGATGCCTTTTTGCAATTTTTTTAGCAATTCCAGGATGGCATCGATTTCATCACGTACATACAGACGGATATCGGTTGCCACTTGGTCATTACGGCTACGGCCCGTATGTAATTTTTTACCGGTGATGCCGATACGCTGAGTCAGGCGCGACTCAATGTTCATATGCACATCTTCAAGGTCAATGCGCCATTCGAAGTTACCTGCTTCAATATCTGCTTTAATGGCAGTCAGACCTTCGATAATGTCATCACGTTCCTGTTCGGTCAGTACGCCAACTTTTGCCAGCATGGTTGCATGTGCAATCGAGCCTGCAATGTCTTGTTTATAAAAACGTTGGTCAAATTGAACAGATGCTGTAAATTCAGCAACAAAAGCATCAGTCGCTTCAGAGAAACGACCGCCCCACATACCCGAAGTCTGGGCTTGTGATGGATTTGAGGAATTAGAAGATGTGGTCATGTCGGCTCAATCAGATTAAAAGCAGTAGAACGAAAAAGAGTATAACAAATTCAAAGCCCGTTGCCGAAGTCCAAGTCGATCAATCTTTTACATCTCCGACCGGATCAGTGCAAAGCTCTTATTTTTTTAGCCAGATTGGCAAGCTGCACTATTTACTGGAAATGTTTATTGGCGGCAATGTGCTGGCCATGGTCTTAGCCTTGGCAAAAGCACAGTCCTGGCAGGCACTCAATCTGGCAGATCTGCTTCAATATATGCTGTATATCAACTGGATACTGTTATGTTTTGCAGCGCTAGTCGAGCTTTTTCATCAGCACTTTCAACGTATGGGGATTAAGCTGGCATTAATCTGCGGATTTTTGCTATTACAGGCGATTGTTTTGGTAACTACGACCAGTCTGAATGTGCTGACTTATTTTGGCAGCAATTTGAATTTTCAGGGACTGAGTCTGGCAGTCGCACTGGATCAGGTCGGCCTACATCTGAGTTTTGGTATCCTGTTAGGCATGTTCTGTTTTCGCTATCTGTATTTGCGTGAACAATGGGCGCAGCAGCAGCACAGTGAATTACATGCACGGATTCAGGCCATGCAGGCCAGGATTCATCCGCATTTTCTGTTTAATAGTCTCAATAGCGTGATTAGCCTGATCAGTATTGACCCGGACAAAGCCGAACAAATGTTGCTGAATTTGTCCCGTTTATTTCGGGCCAGTTTTCAGGAATTGAAACTGGTCAAGTTGCAAGAAGAAATTGAACTGTGCCAGCGCTATCTGGAGATTGAACAGATTCGTCTGGGAGAGCGTTTGCAGGTCGAATGGAAATTAGAAAACAAAGACTTATACTCACAAGTCCAAATTCCATTATTGACTTTACAACCCCTAGTGGAAAATAGTATTTTCCATGGAGTTGAAAAAATTTTGACAAAGAGTACCATAAGCATATTGATTGAAATCTTGCAAAATCAAATTAATATCATCATAACAAACCCCTATACGCAGGATAATAAAACATTAAAAAAGGGACATGGTATTGCAATTGAAAATGTCAGACAGCGTCTGGAAGCTTATTACGGACCTACGATGACGTTTCAAACTTTCGCCGGTGGAGGGGTGTTTACCACGGTTGTGCAATATCGCTATAAATAAAAAGAAATCAAGGAAATCACAGTTAACTTATAATCAAATGAATAATGTTGACTGGATTAAGGAGGAGAAATGGACGTCCTGATTTGTGACGATGAGCCTTTGGCTGTCGAGCGACTATCACGTTTAGTCTCTCAACTGGGGCATGATGTGGTTGCAACAGCTACGCATGGTCGTCAAGCAATTGATCTGGCTCACCAGCATGAACCTGATGTCATCTTATTAGATATTCAAATGCCTGAAATGGATGGTTTGACCTGTGCGCAGCATTTGCGTCGGCTCGACCCGATGCCGGCTATTGTCTTTTGTACGGCCTATGACCAACACGCGCTGGATGCATTCAAGTCTAATGCAGACGGCTACCTGCTTAAACCGGTGATGCAACAGGAATTGGCACAGGTTTTAGAGCATCTAATTAAACTTACCCAAGCTCAAATGAGCCAACTAAAACAAAAAGAAAATATGGAAGAAATCAATATCAGCCGCCATCAAATTGCGGCAAAGACCTATCGCGGGGTCGAATTGGTGCCAGTTGAAAATATCTATTATTTTCTGGCGGATCAAAAATATGTGACCGTACGCCATAAAAACGGCAGTGTCCTGATTGATGAAACCCTGAAGGAGTTGGAACAGGAGTTTGGACATCAGTTCATCAGGATTCACCGTAATGCACTGGTTTCGGTTCACTATCTGGAAGGCTTGGAAGTGGTGAGTTCCGGCCAGTATCAGGTGCGTTGTCGTGAACTGGAAGAGCGTCTGGCGGTCAGTCGGCGTCATTTGCCATTCTTGCGGGAACGGATTCAGAAACTCTAAACGGATCAATGAGTTCGTCTGGACCAGTATTGAAACTTGTATAAATTCGCTTGCATTTTCAAGTGAGCAGGTTAAGTTTAGACTATTGTTCTCATTGACTGTTTATTGAAATTTATGAAGACCCTAAAAATTGCTACTCGACAAAGTCCACTTGCGCTCTGGCAGGCGGAACATATCCGTGCACGCTTACAGGACCTGCATGCTGGACTTCAGGTCGAGTTAGTCACTTTTGTTACACAGGGTGATAAAATTCTTGATACGCCATTGGCTAAAATTGGCGGTAAGGGCTTATTTGTAAAAGAATTAGAAGCAGCCTTACTAGATGGTCGTGCTGATCTGGCAGTCCATTCAATGAAAGATGTGCCAATGGCTTTGCCTGAAGGCTTATCTTTGGCAGTCATCTGTGAACGTGAAGATCCACTGGATGCTTTTGTCTCAAATACTTATGCCAGTTTTGACGAATTGCCTCAAGGTGCCAAAGTTGGAACTTCCAGCTTGCGCCGTAAAACCCAGATTTTAAAACAGCGTTCGGACCTTGAGATTATCGATTTACGCGGTAATGTGGGTACACGCTTATCCAAACTGGATGCAGGTCAGTATGATGCAATCATCCTGGCCAGTGCCGGTTTAAAACGCTTGGGCCTTGCAGATCGGATTCGTCATAGTATTGTGCCTGAAGTAAGTTTACCCGCAGTAGGACAGGGTGCACTGGGCCTGGAATGCCGGAGTGGAGATCAAGCGGTATTAGATTTAATCCAGCCTCTGTTACATGTAGAAACTGATGCCTGTGTCCGTGCCGAACGTGCCTTTAATGCCTATCTGGAAGGTGGCTGTCAGGTGCCAATCGCAGGCTATGCCACTTTAAATGAAGGTGTCATTTCGATTGAAGGCCGGGTCGGTAGCGTAGATGGCGCAACTTTGCTACGCGCACAGCAAAGTGGAACCATGGCAGATGCAGAGCAATTGGGCGTGCAGCTGGCTAAAGATCTGCTAGATCAGGGCGCAGGCGAGTTACTGAAAGCCCTTTATTCAAAATAATGTTGTTCATTAATACCCGTCCGAGTGATCGTGCTGCAAATTTAACGCAAGCCCTACAGACAGCGCAGATTCCGGTGATAGAGTTGCCCTTGCTAGAACTGGTACAGCAGCCTTATACGGATGAGCTAGCCAGTTTATTTAGGCAGCTACCCCAAGCAAAACTGATTGTCGTAGTGAGTCCGACCGCTGCCCAAATTGGCATGCAATATTTGCAGCAGGCAGGCCTATCATTGCATGATCTTGGAAGTGTCCAGTGGGTCGCTGTGGGTAAAGCTACCGAGCGGGCTTTAGCAAGCTACGGTATCCAGAGTTATGTGCCTGATGTGGAGACTTCGGAAGGGATGCTGCAATTGCCTGTGCTACAGCAATTAGCTACCGGATCAACTGTCGCCTTTTGGCGAGGTGAAGGTGGGCGTCAATTTATGATGCAGCATTTAAAGGATCAGCAAATTCATATATTGAATTTCATTTTATATAATCGTCAGTGTCCGCCAGTGACTTCCGAGATATTAGCTAAACATTTGACGAGCCTTGAAGCTAATCCCCGTTATGCAGTCTTGGTCAGCAGTGAAGCGAGCTGGCTTAACTGGCTAGCCTTGATGCAGCCGTATCCGCATCTCATTAATCGGGCATTGTATTTGGTTTTGGGGCCGCGTTTGGCTGCCATGCTTGGGGAATATCAACAGCAACATCAGGCTGGTTTTCAATTCGCTCAGTTAGAGGACTTAAGCGGATCGACGATTTTGCAGCAGCTACTGATGTACTAGGAAACGCATGAAAAAATTATTCATTGTTTTTTTCATCTTGAGCTTGGCGTGGATTGCCAAGCTGAGCTATGACCTGTTTGGCTTAAATTCAGCACAGACTGAATTGACCCAGAATTTGAAGCAACTGCAACAGCAGAATGCCAATCTGAATGATCAGATGGTGGCCTTAAAACGTCAAGTTGCTACGGGCCAAGCGTTAAGCCCTGAAACACCGAACAAGGGGACAGTTCAGGATACTCCTAGGGTTGATTTGCAGGATGATCTGCCTTTGGTCGAGCAATATCTGGATCTGGTTGAGTTTGCCTTGCAGCAGCAACAATATGCAATGGCTATGGAAAAGTTGAATCAATTATCCAATCAGCTTGAACATCTAGAACTGGCACCTGCTCTTCTGGGTAGCCTGAATCAGGCGATTGACAAGGATCGGGAAGTCCTTAAGCAGTTCATCAACAATCGTTTAGTACAACAGAATAAATTAAAAGAATTACTGCAACAGATTGATATTGAGATGGAAAAGGAAATCCAGGTGCAGCATCAGCACCGCGCTACAGCCCAAAGCTCATTTTGGCAGCGCTGGATTCAGATTGAATCAGTCGAGAAACCGAGTGCAGTCTTAATGCAGCGTAATCTGGTCTTAAAAGAAGCTCAGCTGCGTTTACTGATTGCAGAAAATAGTGTGCAGCAAGGACAGCAGGTAGCTTTCCAGCAAGCCCTGAAAAGTGTGATCGAGGTATTGGCTCAACTTCCGGATGCGCAAAGCAAACAATGGATTCAGCGACTGGAGCAAATTAAGATAGCACCTCAGACGCCTACTCCTCAGCTCAATACGCGTACCCTGATCGGTTAATTGCTTATGAAACAGATTTTACTTGCTTATTTACTGGTTGGTTTGCTGGGCTTAGCGATCTTGAGCGTACTGAGCTATGGTTATGGTGCGGGCTATGTCTATCTGTATTGGCGCGGACTACAAATCCAGACCACTTTCTGGTTCCTGGTGGGCTTGCTTATCGTAATCAGCTTTCTGATGCATATGCTGTGGTATGCGACCAAGCGTTATCTCAGCTTTAAACAGCGTAAACATGAAACGGTATTCAGCTTTGCCCGCTTGCATCCTTATGAGCAGTTAGCCGTAGTTTGGTTATTAAATGCTGCACAAGATCAACGGGATTTTATCCAGCAGTCTTTTAATCAGTCGGGATTGCTCAAGTATATTATTGATGCCCGATTATCCTGGGGACAGCAACAATATAGCGAAGCATTAAGTAGTTTAAATCAGTCCAATCCCATGGCATTTGAACTGGCAGAATTACAGCGGATTGAAATCTATTTATCACAGCAAGATGGTCAGCAGGCATTAACACATTTAGAATTTTTAAATCAGCATGAATTATCTCCCTGGTTAAGACGAGTCAAAACCGCTTATGAGCAGCGTTTAAATGCTTTATGGGGACAATTTGCCTTACAGTTTCCCTGGTTATATTTACGTTCAACCAAATATGGTCATTTAGACCAAGAAGTAAAAAAAATATGGCTGCAGCAATTATTAATAGCTTATGACCAGGCTACTGAAGATGATTTGGAATATTTAAAACAACGTTATCTTGATTTAAAACAGGATATATTTAATCGTGACTATGAAGTCAAGCTATTATGGTTGAAACTGTTATTTAGAATGCCGGAAATGAGTGTTGAGCATGAATGCCTTGCTAAACACTTACTGGAACTCCAATTTAATCAGGATGTATTCTATTTATGGTTCCAGCAGCAGTTATTAAAGCAGTTTCCAGATTATGCAGATATTGAGCAGCAGATCTCAGTTTGGGATGCAAAATATACTGCACTGCCAATATTAAGTTTTGCCAAATGGCATATTCTACAGGCGACTGGCCGGGTAGAAGAAGCTCAGCAATTGCTGGATCTCTATCCAGATGACATTCGCATGAGCTATTTGAGAATTAAATCTGTATTACAGGGAAGAGAGGATTTAATACAGCAGTTAAATGCCGTATTTGAATCGAATGTTAATTTTATTGAAATCAGAATTTGAGGAAATAATGTCAGAATTACAACAATATCCGGTGATTTATTCGCAAACTGTTGCATGGGGAGACATGGATGCGTTTGGGCATGTTAATAATGCCATGTATTACCGTTATATAGAAAGTGCCCGTTTGGCTTATTTGGGTAAATTAAATATTTTTGATGAAGATATTTTAACAGTAGTGGCTTCAAATCAATGCCGTTATTTAAAACCTGTGGTTTATCCAGATCAATTAAAAGTGGCGGCACGAATTGATGAAATTCGGAATAGTGCAGTCAGAATGCATTATTTATTATGGAGTGAACAGCAGCAAAGTATCGTGGCCACTTCAGAAGCAGTTATTGTATGTTTAAATAAAAATATGCAGAAAACTGAAATACCTGAACATATTCGAGAAAAAATAAAATCGCTAGAATTAACTGTACAACATGAAATTTAATATTAGAGTTTTTATCTCTAATTTAATGATTAATTTTGTAATGGCCCTTAAGTTTATTGTTATACATTTAAAATTTTATATTGAATATTACACTTAATATAAATATGATGGGTTCGTTATTTATTAAAAGAAATAATGCTATTTATTGGAGAACATGATGCCAGACATTACAAATTTATCAGTTGAAGAGTTAAAACGTTTACAAGCAGAAGCTGAGTCTTTAATTGCTTTGAAAAAAGATCAGGAAATTGAAGATGCTTATCATCAGGTATTGGATATTGCCGACAAAGTAGGCTTAACGATTGAACAACTTCTTGAATTTGGTGCTTCTAAACGTAAAAAAACTGCACGTAAGTCTGTAGAGCCACGTTATCGCAGTAAAAGCAATCCGGAAGACACCTGGACTGGTCGCGGTAAACAGCCACGCTGGTTAGTTGCTGAATTAGAGAAAGGCGCAAAACTGGAAGATTTCGTGATCTAATCCTTCTGCCGCATTATTCATCATCAGGCTGTTATGCATACGGCCTGTGATTGATCAGCCAAGCACATCCTGCTTGGTTTTTTTATGCCTATGAATTGGCGTCAGAGAAAAAGTGTGCATAATGTGATTATAAAATGACAAAACTATAAATTTAGGGGTTTCGATTGGATAGGTTGGTCGTGGCGGGATGAGCAATAAGCCGAAAACATTAAAATGGTTGATATTTGCAATTCTAGCCTTTTTTGTCTTTGTAATTCTGCAAGTTCCTGCAGCTTGGTTAATTTCAAAATTTTATAAAAATAATCAGGTCTTACATAATGTAAGCGGGAATATCTGGCAGGGAAGTGCGGACTGGAAAAAAGGTAATCTTCGGGGAAGTCTGAACTGGCAGGTTCGTCCTTTGGACCTGTTGTTGCTGAGATTAGGGGCAAATATTGATCTGCATAGCGGTAATACCCAGTTTTCGGGTGTGATGGGCTATGGTCTGAATAAAACTTTAACCGTCAAAAACCTTGAGGGACAGCTTGCACCTGAAACTTTAAAGAAGATTGCCGACTGGCAATGGCCTACCAACCCGATTCAGTTTAAAGAACTCGATTTTAAATATAAAAAAGAGCAAGGCTTTAGCCATGTAGATGGCCAGATGCAATGGAGCGGTGGTGAGCTGATTTATACATTTGCCCAGCGTCAGGAGCGTATGAATGTGCCAGTTCTGAGTGGTCAGCTATCCGATGAGAATGGTCAGTTGCTGCTGGACGTGCGCGACAATCGCGATCAACGTATGTTGAATATTAAACTGGATCCAAGCCTGATGCTGGATATTCAACTGACACAGCGCTTTTTACTCAATGCCCCTTCTTATACCGGTAAAGCTGGACTGGATACTTATGTGATTAGTACCCGTCAGCCTTTAATGGGGGGCTTCAACTGATGGCAAGCCCACTTGATTATTTTAAAAATATTGATTTGAAACAGACAGAGCGTATCGCTCCAATTTTACTGTTTCTGCTGATTCTGTATTTATGCTGGAAATTGGCTGCTTTATTCTGGCTTCTGGTGGCTCCGCCACAAGCGATGCAGATTGATCAGGTAGAACTGGGGTCACAACAGACTCAAGTGCCAAATATTAGTGCCTTTTCACTATTTCAGGAAACTACTTACGCAGCGAACACTGCTGAAACTGCCAATATTGTCTTGCAGGGGGTGGTGGTGGCGAGCCCAAGCTATAACTCTTCAGCAGTCTTGAAAATTAATGACCAGTCTGACCGTTATCGGGTCGGAGAGGTATTGGGGAATAGCGGTTTTACGCTGGCGGAAGTGTATTGGGACCGGGTGATTTTGCGTAAATCAAGCGGTGCGACCCAAGAAATCCTGTTTAAAGGGCTGGAAAATGGTTTAAACCAGCCGATTGTGCCGGATATCTCAGCAGCATCTTCAAATTCAATGCCTCCGCTGCATACGGAAAGTGGTATGCCTGAACAACCTTCACCACAGAGTGAAATCAATCGGGCCATCCAGCAGATGCAGGAAAATAAGGACCAGTACTTACAGAATATGGGGGTAAGTGCAGCAGATGGTGGTTATGAAGTCACTTCACGAACACCGGCTGCACTGCGTAATCGCTTGGGATTAAGACCGGGAGACCGGATTTTGTCTTTGAATGGTCAGACCCTGTCGCAGGGACAAACCGAAGCACAGTTACTGGAACAGGCTCGACGTGAAGGTCAGGTCAAACTCGAAATAAAACGTGGTGATCAGGTGATGACCATACAACAGGATTTGAAGTGATGTGTCATCACGCATAGGGTTAGGAAACACAAAAGTTTATGGCTTTATTTAATAATAATCGATCAGCATGGGCATTCTGTGTGGCCGCACCATTGGTTGCTATGGTCAGTACGGCAAGTTATGCGCAAACCTGGAAAATCAATCTCCGGGATGCAGACTTAACCGCCTTCATTAATGAAGTGGCGGATATTACCGGTAAAAATTTTGCGGTAGACCCACGGGTTCGAGGCAATGTCACGGTCATTTCCAACAAACCACTGAATAAAAATGAAGTTTATGACCTGTTTTTAGGCGTCTTGAATGTCAATGGTGTAGTGGCCATCCCTTCAGGAAATACTATCAAGCTGGTACCAGACAGCAATGTTAAAAGCTCCGGGATTCCCTATGATGCTCGTCATCGTGCGACCGGTGACCAGATTGTCACTCGCGTGATCTGGCTGGAAAATACCAATCCAAATGACCTGATTCCAGCCCTGCGTCCGTTAATGCCACAGTTTGCCCATTTGGCTGCCGTTCCGGGCACCAATGCATTGATTGTGTCGGACCGGGCGACCAATATCTATCAGCTGGAAACCATCATCCGTAATCTGGATGGCACAGGTCAGAATGATATTGAAGCCATTAGTCTACAGTCTAGTCAGGCTGAAGAAATGATTGAGCTGATTGATTCAATGGCAGCAACAGGTGCAGCTAAAGATCTGCGTGGTTCACGGGTGCGGGTCATAGCAGATGTGCGTACCAACCGGATTCTGATTAAAGGGGATCCAGCAACGCGCAAGCGTATTCGTCAGATTATTGAAACGCTGGATGTGCCTGCAGCAGACCGTCTGGGTGGCTTAAAAGTCTTCCGTTTGAAATATGCCAGTGCCAAGAATCTTTCGGAAATTTTGCAGGGATTAGTGACAGGGCAGGCAGTCAATACGGGTTTGGATAATTCTTCTTCCAGCTCGTCTTCATATAATTCGACTAATAACCTGAATACCAACAGTACTACTAACTCAAACAGCTCAACCGCATCCAATATTCAGCTCAATACTGGCATGAAAACCGAGCAGGGCGGGATTAGCAGCTTTAATGCCAATGGCGTCAGCATCATTGCAGATGCCACACAAAATTCATTGGTGGTCAAGGCTGACCCGCAACTGATGCGTGAAATCGAATCTGCCATTGGTCAGTTAGATGTACGCCGTCAACAGGTTCTGATTGAAGCTGCAATTATTGAAGTAGAAGGGACAGATGCAGATCAGCTGGGTGTGCAATGGGCCTTAGGTGATATCAGCAGCGGAATTGGTCTGATCAATTTTGATAATTTTGGCACCAGTCTGAAAAATATTGCAGCAGGTTATCTGACTGGCGGTGGTGCAGGTGCGGCGAGTACTGTCGGTGCAGGCAGTTCACTGGTGATTGGTGATTACCGTGAAGGCAGTGATGGTTCACGCCGTTTATACGGCGCGATGATTCAGGCCTTAAAAGAAACGACCAAGTCTAACCTGTTATCTACGCCGTCGATTGTGACCATGGATAATGAGGAAGCTTATATTGTCGTGGGTGAAAATGTGCCCTTTGTGACCGGTTCGGTTTCGACCAGTGGCTCAGGCGTGGCTAATCCTTATACCACCATTGAGCGTAAAGATGTCGGCGTAACCTTAAAAGTCGTACCGCACATTGGTGAAGATGGTACGGTACGTCTGGAAGTTGAACAGGAAGTCTCTGCGGTCAATCGAGATCGTGGACAAGCACAGGATTTGGTGACCAGCAAGCGTGCAATTAAAACTTCGATTCTGGCTGAACATGGGCAAACCATCGTACTCGGTGGCTTAATCTCGGATAATACTACGTATGGACGTCAGGCTGTTCCAGGTCTGGGAGCGATTCCAGGTATAGGACGCTTATTTCGCGCTGAAGGTAAGTCTAATCAGAAACGAAACCTGTTGATCTTTATCCATCCAACGATTGTGGGGGATAAAAATGAAGTGCGTAAACTGACGCAGCAACGTTATGGTCAACTCTATAGCCTGCAATTGGCACTCGATTCAGACGGTAATTTTGCCAAGCTGCCGGAAAGTGTTGAAGATGTGTATCAGCAGCGTATTCCAGTTTCCAAGACACCACTGACGAATTCGACCTACCAGAATGTCCCAAGTGCCCCAGCACCAACGCCGTCAGATACAGCAGTAGCTACACCGGTAGCAATTGAGCCGGGGATTCAGCGACAAGTGGTACAGCAGCCAGTCCAGCAGGTTGAAAAAAGTAGAAATACCGTTACAACAACCACACTTAGACCAAAAAGCTAGACCATTCGCATTTGCATACAGCATGTTATGATAATGTCAAAGAGAATAGAGAAGTAGATTTCATGACTTGGAAAATACAGGCAATTACCGATGACTTGACCGGACAGGAAATAGCAATCGACCGTGACATGCTGGTAGGGCGTCATCAGGCGGCTGATATTGTGCTGCAGGCTGCGGAAATCTCGCGTAAGCATGCTGCTTTTCTGCTGAAAGACGATGCACTGTGGGTACAGGATCTAGGCTCATCTAATGGCACTTTCGTGAATGACTTGCGTATTGAGCAGGAAACGCGATTAAAACAAGACGATGTAGTCCAGTTTGCCACCTTGAAATTTCTGGTTCTTGAACCTGTAGCGCCTGTTGAAGTGGCGCCAGAAGTTGAAGAAACAGCAGAGCAAGTGGTTGAAGAAATCGAAACGGTTGAGAAAACTCCTGCCCAGCAGATGAATGAGCAGGGCATTCCAGAATTGAAAGAGCGTGATGCTTCAGTCAACTTGACCCGTGATGGTATGCCGACCAATGTCGGTATTCCAAAACCTGCGCCTATTGCTGAAGGGATAGACCTGAGCTCGGTTAAGCCAGAACCCGCACCGATTCCGGTGGAACAGCCTGTTTCTCGTGTAGAGCAGGAAAAAGAAGCACAGAAAAATGCATCTATTGGACTGATTTCACTAATCGTTCTGATTATTTTGGCGATTATCGCCTGGGTGTTGTTTAAATAAGCCCATGATTGGTTACAATCGAGGCATGCATCACGCATGCCTTTTTTATGGCTGCAAATAAAGAAAATGAGGGGCAGGATGTCAATTGCACAACTGGAACAACGTAAGCTGATTTTATTCGATCTGGATGGTACCTTGGTGGATTCAGCCCATGATCTGTATCGAGCCATGAATATGAGCCTGAATGTCTTGCAGCTACCCCTGGTGACTGAGGAGCAGGTACGGGTGTGGATCGGTAAAGGAACGTCCAAGTTCTGTGAAAGCGTACTCCAGCATTTGGTGGGAGAAGTATTACCTGCCCAGCATCAGGAATTACTTGCGACGTTCCTGGAAATTTATAATGCCGATCCTTGTGTAGATACCAAGCCATTTGACGGAATTATCGAGTTTCTGGAATGGGGTAAGGCTAACGATAAAAAACTGATCTGTGTGACCAATAAACCAGAAGAACCGGCACGCAGTATTCTGGATATTCTGGAAATGGCGCAATACTTTGATGACACGATTGGTGGTGATCGCTTTACCGAGCGTAAGCCAGATCCGCGTCAGTTGTTGCATTGTGTAGAACATTATGGCGTGACCAAAGAGCAGGTACTGATGATCGGGGACTCAGTCAATGACATCGAAGCTGCGCGCCGTGCGGGTATAGATTGTATTGTAGTCAGCTATGGCTATAATCATGGTGAAAATATAGCAGACTGTGATCCTCAAGAAATTGTTGATGATCTACGTGAGTTGCTTGCTTAAATAGGGTACGAAGGAAATAAGATGAATAGTTGTAAGGTTTTTCGATGGCGTCGCTCAGTTCAATTCTATTTTCATACTGAGTGACCCTAATTTAAAGAGAAAAACCGAATGACAACTTCAGCTCAATTCCAGCAACTTGCATCTCAAGGCTACAACCTGATTCCAGTATACCGTCAGCGTCTGGCTGATACCGATACTCCTTTATCTATCTTTGCCCGTCTAAAACAGCACCAACAGGCTTATCTGTTCGAATCTGTGGAAGGGGGAGAAAACTGGGCGCGTTATTCAATTATCGGTCTGGGTGAATCCACTGTATTCTCCTGTAATGCGGGTGAACTGACTGTTCAGCATCCAGATGGCTCTATTGAAAAACAGCACTGTGCCGATCCATTCCAGTATATCCGTGACTTTCAGGCACAGTTTAAAGTACCGACCCAGGCAGAACTTCCAGCCTTACCAAGCTTTACCGGTGGTCTTGTCGGTTACTTTGGTTATGACTCAGTACGTTATATTGAACCTAAGCTAAAAAATGTGCCTGAAGCTGATCCGGTAGGCTTGCCAGATATCTGGATGATGCTGTCCAAAACCGTCATCGTATTCGATAATCTGAAAGATACCCTGTTCCTGATTGTCCATGCCGATGCAGCGGATCAGGCAGCTTATGAGAAAGCGCAGCAGCAGCTGGATGAGCTGGAAAATATTCTGGCAACACCAGTGAGCCTGAAAGCAGAAAAACATACAGCACCGCACTTTGAGTCTTTAACTGGACATGACAACTTTATTGCCTCTATTGAAAAGGTAAAAGAGTACATTCGTGCCGGAGATGTGATGCAGGTCGTGCCGGGTCATCGTATGGTTTCTGATTTCGATGGTGAGCCTTTACAGGTCTATCGCGCATTACGTCATCTTAATCCATCACCTTACCTGTTCCTCGTGCAAGGGCAGACCCTAGAAGACAATACGCCGTTCCATATTGTGGGTTCTTCACCTGAAATTCTGTCACGTCTGGAAAATGGCATTGCGACTGTTCGTCCACTGGCGGGTACGCGTCCACGTGGCAAGACCAAGGAAGAAGATCTGGCACTGGAAAAAGATTTACTGTCTGATGAAAAAGAAATTGCCGAGCACTTAATGCTGATTGACTTAGGCCGAAATGATGTCGGTCGAGTATCCAAAATCGGTAAAGTGCAAGTCACTGATCAAATGGTGATCGAACGTTACTCGCATGTGATGCACATTGTGTCGAATGTACAAGGTGAAGTGCGGGATGATGTGGATGCGCTGGATGTTTTTAAGGCAACTTTCCCGGCTGGAACACTTTCTGGTGCACCAAAAATCCGTGCTATGGAAATTATTGACGAAGTTGAGCCAGTAAAACGCGGAATTTTTGGCGGCGCTGTTGGTTATTTAGGCTGGCATGGTGAAATGGACATGTCGATTGCCATTCGTACCTGCGTGATTCGTGAAAATAAGGTCTATGTTCAGGCTGGAGCAGGGCTGGTTGCGGACTCAAATCCTGAGTCAGAATGGAATGAAACCCAAATAAAAGCTCGTGCAGTGATCAAAGCGGTTGAATTATCATCAAACGGATTGATTTTGTGAGTTTTTGGCGTTTTTTTTGAAAAAAACACTTGCATGGATTCTGAGTTTTGCTAAACTGCACACCGTTCCGATACGAAACGTACGAAACACTAAGAAACGCCGGCATAGCTCAGTTGGTAGAGCAACTGACTTGTAATCAGTAGGTCCACAGTTCGAATCCGTGTGCCGGCACCATCTTAGAGAGTTTGGAGTGCGAAGTAAAGAACGACACTGATGTAAGTGTAAAAATGGTGAGGTTCCCGAGCGGTCAAAGGGGGCGGACTGTAACTCCGCTACGAAAGTTTCGAAGGTTCGAATCCTTCCCTCACCACCAATTTTAAGACTTCAAAGTGGTAAGTACCAACATCGTGCGGGAGTAGCTCAGTTGGTAGAGCGGCAGCCTTCCAAGCTGCATGTCGCGAGTTCGATCCTCGTCTCCCGCTCCATTGTTTGAAGTGCTAATATTTGCTCTTATAGCTCAGTGGTAGAGCACTCCCTTGGTAAGGGAGAGGTCTCGAGTTCAAATCTCGATAAGAGCTCCAGATTACAGTTTGGCAACGTGGTTGCAAAAATATTTCAAAAGCAGGCTATTTAGTCTGCTTTTCAAGTATTTGGTGTTTGGTTTTTTTTAAACGATATGTCGGAGCTGGGTTTTACTCAGAATTGTGTTCGACGTAAACGAGGAAGATTAACATGGCTAAGGCTAAGTTTGAACGTAATAAGCCACACGTTAACGTGGGCACAATCGGTCACGTTGACCATGGTAAAACAACTTTAACAGCTGCGATTGCAACTGTATGTGCTAAAAAATTCGGTG
>NZ_VPDM01000048.1:0-16607 GCF_013417645.1 Acinetobacter sp. YH12236 | reverse complement strand
CTCCATTCCTTAACGGTTACCGTCCACAGTTCTACTTCCGTACAACTGACGTAACTGGCGCGATTTCTTTGAAAGAAGGCGTTGAAATGGTTATGCCTGGTGACAACGTAGAAATGTCAGTAGAACTAATTCACCCAATCGCAATGGACCCAGGTCTACGTTTTGCGATCCGTGAGGGTGGTCGTACAGTTGGTGCTGGTGTAGTTGCTAAAGTAACTGCATAATCGCTGATTGTGTGAAAAAAGCGTCCCTTTGGGACGCTTTTTTTATATCTGTAAATTCAACCTACTCATTTTCAAGCATATTTAAATTGTCTAACAATATATTTACAAGCTGTCCTTAAGTGATATTTCACTGACCTTATCTACCCTTATGTGAAAAATTCAACGCAGTAATATAACTATAAGAATTTTAATAATTAGATTTCAGCTCTATATAGAACTGATGGGAGTAAGTGTATGAATGCTCAAGTGAAAATTACCAATCGTGCAGGCGCAAGTTTTCCGGTACGTCGTATGAGTTTTGATTTTGATCAAGTGCCAGAATACTGGATGAATGGTTCAGCAGGACTGACTCACTTTATGACTGCACTCTCTGCATTATTCCCGGCAGGCGAAAAATTCTTTATTGATTCTGTTCGCGCTGTACGTCAGCACCCAGCAATTAAAGACAATGAAGCATTGCAAAAAGAAATTTCTGCCTTTATTGGTCAGGAAGCCATGCATACCCAGGAACATGTTGGCTTTAATGCCTCAGCGCAACGCCATGGCCATGATGTTGATACGCTAGATCATTATACTGACCGAGTCATTCAAACTGCACGCAAAATCTTTGCGGCAGTCGGTAAGCCAGTTGGTATTACCCAGGAAATGGTCGACCTCACTGCGACGACTGCACTAGAACATTTTACTGCGACCATTGCATCTCAGTTACTGACCAATCAGCATATTCAGGAACTGATGAAAGATGACACCATGAAAACCATGTGGCTCTGGCATGCAATTGAAGAGAATGAACATAAGGCCGTGGCCTATGATGTATTCGAAGGTGTTTTCGGTAAAGGTTTAAAATCTTATCTACTGCGTACCACTTCACTGGTTGCAGCGATGGTCACGCTATTCTTTGTACAAAGCTACTTCGTATTGCGTTTATTGAAAGAAGACCGTCAGTTAAGTCTTGGAGCTTTAAAAGAAATCTATACTTATGGTTATAGCCCATCTAAAGGAATTATTACCGGTATGGGTAAAGAAATGCTGATGTACTTTAAACCTGGTTTTCATCCAAATGATCATGACACCCATAGCTTATTACAAAGCTGGAAACAAAAACTGGGCCTTTAATTTAAAACTAGATTAAAAGACTGAAGAGCAACCTAAGTTGCTCTTTTTTTTGCTCGATTTTTTAAATAAAGTTTCTATAATGCGGAGGTTAATTCTAGATAAGATGAACGAAGATGATTCGTTTGATGCAAGCTGCGGATGTACCAGCCGTTGCCAAGATTGAAACCAAAGTACAATCCCATCCCTGGACCTTTAAACAATTTGAAGATGCTGTTACTGCCTATCAAAGCACTGTGATTGAACAAGCAGGGCAAGTCGTAGGGTTCTGCATTTTACAGCCGGTGTTGGATGAAGCCAATTTATTACTGATGGCAATTGATCCTGCGCAACAGGGCAAAGGTTTAGGTTATCAGTTGCTAGATGCCTCAATTGCATTATTGAAAAATAGTCCAGTACAAATCTTTCTGGAAGTACGGGAAAGCAATACTGCTGCAATTAAACTGTATGAAAAAACCGGTTTTCATCAGATTGATCTGCGCAAGAACTATTATCCGAATACGAATGGCACTCGGGAACATGCCATTATTATGGTGAAGTCCTGTACTGATGATTTTGCCAGCCTGTTTAAATAATATTCCAGCTCTTATTTGACGACTAAATTACTTGATGATGGGATTATTCCATCCGCTAGGCAAGGTCGTCATCAAGGAGTTTCCCAGATGTTCAATCTCCACAGGGGTAAGGGTGCGGTTTAATCGGCGCCATTGCCCGTCAATCAATAATTCAAGTGGCAGGTATTGAGACTTGTAGTTCATTTTGGCTGAATGTGGCACCCAGTAGCCCAGATAAACAAACTGTAAGCCAAGTTTTTGAGTGTGCTCAATCTGTTTCAGAATCGCAAAGGCACCAAGGGAACGGCGGTTCTCATCAGGATCAAAGAAAGTATACACCGCTGAAACGCCATCATCGAGCAGGTCACAAGTCGATACACTGATGAGACGGTCATCTTTCCATAATTCCAGAAAGAAACTATCGGTACAGCTTTGCAGTAAAAACTTTTCGAACTGGTCACGGCTAGGTGGATACATATCACCATCTGCATGACGTTCATTAATATAACGTTCATAGAGGGCGTAATGTATATCTGTGGCCTGTTCAGGATGGGTAATTTTAACCGTCAAATCCTGATTACGTTTCCAGGCTTTTTTTTGCGAGCTGTTCATTTGGAATTCATGAACAGGAATACGTGAAGATAAACATTGACGGCACAGGTGGCATTCAGGCCGATAGACAAAATCACCACTACGACGGAAACCGGTACGAGAAAGCTCGGACAGCGTCACTACATCAATACGGTGCGCTGGATCAAGAAAAACCATGCGCGCGGACTTGTTGGGCAGATAGCTACAGTCATGCGGCGGCGTAATATAATACTGTAAATCGTTCAGTAGGGACTGTGGTTGATAAGAGTTCATAACAAGTGCCCTCTGTTATTTTCATTCACTTAATCGCGCAGACTGCGCTATTGTTTTACTTGAAAATACACCGTCTTGATACTTTTTCCAATTGATCGCAGGCTGTTTTATCACATCTTGTAACGATTTAAGATATGTATGGCGAGAAATTGTACAGGCACCTAGACTCATCAAGTGATCATTCACCAATTGACAGTCAATCCAGGGCAGCTGATTTTCTCTGCCAATCAGCATCAGGGCATAGAAAGCCATTTTAGAAACATCGGTCTGGGTGCTAAACATGGATTCACCGAAACAGCCCTTGCCGATAGTCACCCCATAGAGTCCACCTACTAGGCGATCTTCATCCCAAACCTCAATACTATAACCATAACCCGCATTAAACAGGTCGCAATAACCTTGAATGATCTCTTCACTAATCCAGGTCTCATCTGCATAAGCGCGAGGCAATGAGCAGGAACGGATGACTCTTTCAAAAGCATGATTCACCGTAATTTTATAATCCTGTTTTTTCATGCTTCGAAGCAGGGATTTACTTGGATGATAATCTTCTGGCCGAATAATACAGCGTGGTTCCGGACTCCACCAGCAGATCGGATCACCTTCAGAAAACCAGGGGAAGAGACCATGGGTATAGGCCTCATACAAAGTAGAAGGGGAGAGGTCTGCACCGATACAAATCAGGCCTTCACCCTCAAGATCTGCTTCTTCAGGATTGGGGAAAATGTACTGTGAAGGAGGAAGAAGATGCATGCAGAACCCTGATCTTGAAATAGACTGTTTTTATCATACATAAAAAAACCGCCCATGATGGACGGTCTTTTTATTTTCGCTGCTTAGTCTAATTTACCCATGGCATCGAGATATTTTTCTGCATCCAGTGCCGCCATACAGCCTGAACCTGCAGAAGTAATCGCCTGACGGTAGATACTGTCTGCGATATCGCCTGCAGCGAATACACCCGGGATAGAGGTTTGGGTGGCATTCCCTGCGGTACCACTTTGAACCTGAATATAACCATCACGCAGTTCTAGCTGGCCTTCGAACATAGTGCTATTTGGTTTATGACCAATAGCAACAAATAGACCTGATACTTCAACGTCCTGAGTTGAATCATCTTGAGTTGATTTTAAACGTACCGCAGTGACGCCAGTGGTATCACCCAACACTTCTTCTACCTGATGATTCCAGATAATGCTGATTTTGCCTTCTTTTTCTTTTTCAAAAAGATGGTCTTGCAGGATTTTTTCAGAACGCAACGTATCACGACGATGAACTAGGGTCACATGAGAAGCGATGTTAGAGAGATATAACGCTTCTTCAACAGCGGTATTACCACCGCCCACAACCATCACTTTTTGTTCTTTATAGAAGAAACCGTCACAGGTTGCACAAGCGCTCACGCCTTGACCCATAAATGTAGCTTCTGATTCCAGACCCAGGTATTGCGCAGTTGCACCAGTACAAATGATCAGGGCATCACAAGTGAACTCTTCCATATCGCCTTTCAGGACGAATGGACGAACGTTAAGGTCAACTTCATTGATATGATCATAAACAATTTCAGTACCAAAACGTTCTGCATGAGCCTGCATACGTTCCATTAAAGCTGGACCAGTCAGACCTTCAGGATCGCCAGGCCAGTTATCTACTTCAGTCGTTGTGGTTAATTGACCACCCAGTTGCAGACCTGCAATCAGGGTCGGTTTTAAGTTTGCACGCGCTGCATAGACTGCTGCGCTATAGCCAGCAGGGCCAGAACCTAAAATAATCAGTCGTGAGTGACGTGCGCTCATTCGCTGTATCCTTTTTTATTTAGAAATTTATTGAATTATACGTGAAACTGTATAACAGTGGTGTGAGATTAAAGTCGATATTATTGATCATCGAAATCGATTTGGGCTATATAGAAGAAGTACACAATAATGCATCTTTTTTGATGCAACAGGTGCATAATATGCATTTTATTGCGACGCTTTTTTTGAAGCATACCAGCAAAAGAATATTCATGAAGAATTGGTTACAGGACAGTATATGACAGCGGTGTCGAGTGCCTATGCACAGCGCTTAGTAATGACATTATTTTTAGTCTCATTTGGGATTTATCTGTTTCTTGCAACAGTGACCTATACACCATTTGATCCGGGGTGGATGCATATCTCTAGTGATACGCAGACAGTTTCAAATGCCAGTGGGGTTGCAGGGGCCTGGATTTCAGACCTGTTATTTGGTTTTCTCGGTTGGGCAAGCCTGCTGATCCCTGTGTATCTGTTTATGGAAGCAATCCAGGTCTGGTGGCCGCGCAGCTTCCTGAACCGTCCATTCCGCTATGCTGCCCAATTCTTCCTGTTATTGACTACATCGGCGTTGCTGTTCCTGTTCTGGCAAGTTCCAGCCGATACGCTGGATAATTCTTCAGGCGGGATCATTGGCTATGAACTGGGCCAAAGTCTTGAACAATTACTAACTGTCTATGGCGCAGCTTTTTTCTTGCTGGTGCTTTGGGTGGTTCTGTTTACCTTGGCATTTGGTGTGAAATGGAACAAGACCTGGAGCAGTCTCAAGGCAACACCTGCTTATCTGCAAGACCTGTTCTACCGTAATGTGCCAGAAGGTATGTCTGATTTTGACCGTACCGCACCTGTAATTAAAAAAGAAGCGGTAAAAGCAGCTGCCAAAAAAGTGACAGTACCAGTCACTGCCGCACCTGAGCATGATCTGGTAGAAGTCGACCCTGTAGTTCGCGATCATGTCGCTGAACGCCTGTTTGAGGATTTTGCAGATAAAGAATCGCACCAGCCTCACCACTATGAAGAAGATATTTCTGAACCTGTACAGACATCAGCTTCAGAACCTGTTCAGGAACAAGCACCGCGAACAGTAGAGCCGGATCGTGTGGTGGCAACAGGGGAGGTGTGGCGTGCGTTACATTCCAATGAAGACCAGCGTCACAAGCAGGATATCGATGCTTTGCTTAAAGCTGCAGAAGAAGAGCAAGCTGATTTTTCTCCTGATGCATTTGCAGCTGCGTCAACGAATCACAATGCTCATGAAGTGACATCATCATCTACCGCCAAGAATAATCTGGACTGGGATGATGATGAAATTTTTGATGAGTTATTGGCCGCAGTCCCGCAAGGTAAAACCGCAACGGATGTGCATACCCCGTTCAATTCAGCAGCAGCTGAAAAATCCCTCAGAATTGTAGAAGATGCTGGAACAATCAGCTCAACTGCGGCTGCTCCACTTATGGCTGCACATGCGATTAAAAATACCAGCCTGGAAGCGGACTTTGAGGATCTGGACGATTTACTGGTTGAAGCTGATGAACCAAAACCTGCACCTGTACGTGCATCAAGTTATGCCCAATCTTCTGCTTTTGTTCAAGCACCGATTCAGCGTGTAGAGACAGCAGCTCAAACCGCAGCGACCAATGCAGCAGTTCGGGAAGCATTGTCCAAAGAAGAATTTATTGAAGCTTGGCATGAAACTGCCGGTAAGCCTCAGGATGAAGACGAGTTTGACTTCGATGCGCCACTGACCGATGCCGCTGGTCGTCCAATGTCACGAGCCATGCAGGTCGCTGAGCGCCGTAAAGACCTGTCACCATTGCCGGGTCTGGAATTGCTGGATAAAGTCGATCCGAACAAAAAAGTGAATTTCACTGAAGAGCAATTATCCCGTTTATCAGAACTTCTGGAAATCAAGCTTCAGGAATTTAACGTTAAAGCCAAAGTGGTCGAGGCTCAGCCAGGCCCAGTCGTGACCCGTTTTGAACTGGACCTTGCGCCTGGTGTGAAAGCTTCCAAAGTCACTAATATTTCACGTGACTTGGCTCGTTCGATGTCAATGGCTTCAGTACGTGTAGTCGAAGTTATTCCAGGTAAGCCTTATATCGGCATTGAAGTTCCGAACAGTAGCCGTGAAATGGTGCGTTTGATTGAACTGGTACAAATTCCAAAATTCAATGATCCAGATGGCATTTTGTCGATGGCCATGGGTAAGGATATTTCAGGCAATCCGGTGATTACTGAACTGGGTAAAGCACCGCATATGCTGGTAGCAGGGACTACGGGTTCTGGTAAGTCGGTGGCGGTTAACTCGATGATTCTATCGATGCTATTGAAGTACACACCAGACCAGTTACGCCTGATCCTGATCGATCCGAAACAGCTTGAATTGGCCAACTATAACGATATTCCACACCTGTTAACCCCAGTTGTGACCGATATGAAAGATGCAGTCAGTGCCTTGAACTGGTGTGTGAATGAAATGGAACGTCGTTACAAACTGATGTCTTTCCTGAAAATTCGTAAGCTCAGCGACTATAACCGTAAGGTAGAAGAGGCGCTTGCCAATGGTGAAGAGCTATTTGATCCAACCTGGAAAGCGAGTGAATCAGTCGCAGGGGAACGTGCACCGCGCTTAACGCCATTGCCATCGATTGTGATTGTTGCCGATGAGTTCGCGGATATGATCATGCAGGTCGGTAAGAAAGCTGAAGAGATGATTACCCGTCTGGCACAAAAATCCCGTGCTGCCGGTATTCACCTGTTACTGGCAACTCAGCGTCCCTCAGTAGATGTGATCACTGGTCTGATCAAGGCGAATATTCCGACACGTGTCGCACTTCGTGTGAACTCGAAAATCGACTCACGTACCATTCTCGATGCAGGTGGTGCAGAAGATCTGCTCGGTCATGGTGATATGCTGTTCCTTGGCCCGGGTAAAATTGAGCCAGAGCGCGTACACGGTGCCTTTATTGCCGATGATGAAGTGAACCGGATCTGTGATGCATGGCGTGAACGTGGGGCGCCTAACTATGTGGATGAGATCCTGACTCCATTTGATGAAGAACCGTCTAGTCGCGGCTTTGAGGATGGTGGAGATGGTGGATCTGATCGAGATGCGCTGTATGATCAGTGTGTGGCTTTTGTTTTGGAAACCCGCAAAGCATCAACTTCATCTTTGCAGCGTAAGTTCAGTCTGGGTTATAACCGTGCTGCACGGATCATTGACCAGATGGAAGAAAATGGCATTGTCAGCTCAATGGGTGCCAATGGGAAGCGTGAGATCTTGGTTTAAATCCAGAATCTCTAGCGATTAAAAAAGCCTGCTTTAAGCAGGCTTTTTTATGCATTACAACTTATGCAAATTTTTCTAATACTGCGAGGAACTCGGCACTTTGACGCGGATAAGTGGCAATCACGTCATGAATGCGCTGTCCTTCCGGATTGGTGGCGTTAAGATCGCGACCGTCTGCGACAAATTTGGTTAGCAGGCGTTCATAATCAAAAGGGCGCATATGCTTGAATGCATGATAAAGCACATGAAAATCTGCATTGACGCCTGCAGGAGGAAGCTGATTCAGGTAGGCATATACACGCTCATCTGACCATTCTTCGTTAAAGGTCGCTGGTTGAGATAATGCCATCGCAATCTCCTTGATGTAATTCTTCGGCATGAAAAAAGGCAAAATATGAGTTCGCAAGAGGCAAAGTCTTATCATGCACTTTGTCTATTCGAAGTATCACTTCACGTTTTGAGATGAGGTAAAAAAAATACTAATTACTATCAAGTCTACGCGAAGCCAAGCTTCTGGTCTTGCGTCTCAACAAAGCGGCGCTTTGTTGAGGCTCATATTTTGCCTTGAATCAATTTACTTGACTAATCAAAATTCAGATTATCGCTCTTCAGGTAAATTGATATTCATTTCAAGCATTTCAATATTTGCTTCAGAACGTACCTGCATCTGAATGTGCTGTTCATCAACCCCACGGACGTAGCGATTGACCACTTGCATGATTTCTGTCTTCATCTGGTCAATTTTATCCTGACTCAAACGGCGCCCCAAACCCTGTTCAGAAGCAACAATGACTTTCAAACGGTCTTTCGCGGTTTGTGCGCTTGATGGTTTATCCTCGCTACTAAAAAGTTTACTCCAGAATCCAGCCATGTTTACGCTCCAAATAATCGTGCTAACCAGCCCTTAGGTTTTACTTCGATATGACGGTAAGGGCGCTCTTCACCCAGGAAACGTGCTACAAGGTCATCATAAGCCTGACCTGCGGCAGATTCGGTAAAGTGAATCACTGGTTTACCTTCATTCGATGCCTGTAGAACGCTTGGACACTCAGGAATAACCCCTAAGGTTGGAACACGTAAAATATCTTTAGAAATATCGTCAATCGTTAACATTTCCTGTTTATCGGCACGTTCCGGATTGAAACGGGTAATACACAGGTGTTTACGGATGCGACCTTCGTTTTGTTCTACTTTTTTAGTTTTGCTGTCTAGCATGCCAATGATGCGGTCAGAGTCACGTACTGAAGAAATTTCAGGGTTAGTCACAATGATAGCTTCATCTGCATGGTACATGGCTAAAATGGCACCACGTTCAATACCTGCAGGTGAGTCACACACGATATAATCAAATTCCTGTGAAAGCTCATCCATTACACGTTCTACGCCTTCATCAGTTAAAGCATCTTTATCACGTGTTTGTGAAGCAGGTAAAATATATAAATTTTCAATATCTTTATCGCGAATCAGTGCTTGTTGTAATCGTGCTTCGTTATTGAGAACATTTACAAAATCATATACTACACGGCGTTCACAGCCCATAATCAAATCAAGGTTACGCAAGCCTACATCAAAATCGATTACCACAGTTTTGTGGCCACGTAGGGCTAAACCTGTTGCAAAAGATGCACTTGTTGTAGTCTTACCTACGCCACCTTTGCCTGATGTTACGACAACAATTTTCGCCACCGAATCCACTCCTGTTATGGTTCAAATCCCCTATAAAATGGGGTTTTTGGTGTTTATTTATACATTAAAATTGTAGAGCTTCAAATACAAGCTCTTGTTGATCATTCAAGTAAATATGCACGGGTTTTTTCACAACATTCGGTGGAATGTCGTCGGCCACACAGTAAGTACCTGCAATAGAAATCAGTTCGGCCTCCAGCGCATGGCAGAAAATACGCGCTGCAGTATTGCCACCCGCACCTGCAATCACACGGCCACGCGCGCTGCCATAAATATGGATATTGCCTGAAGCAATCACTTCTGAACCACTGTTTATTCCGGCCGTAATAATAATGTCACCCTGATTCTGCACAATGCATTGGCCGGTGCGCAGAATTTCATCGTGATAAGAAGTCACATGCGCGACGATCGGTGCTGCATCAGCTTTTTCATCGTCAGCAGCAGATTCGGATTTGACTTCCATGACCTGTTCTTTGGTCGCCTTAATTTCCTGTAACTGACGGTCTGGTGGCAGAACAGGGAACTGAATCGCACGAGCCTGATCCCCCAGAATCCCTTCAGTCACTGCCATAGGCTGAACTTCGAGATCAATCAGTAACTGGATCAGGGCAATCAGTTCCTGATCGACTGAACTTTCAATCACCGCCAATGTGCCTGGCGGAAAAGCCGCTTGTAATTTTGGTTTCAGTTGCTGGCGGATTGCATCATGATCATTGGTATCGAGGCTAATGCGTAGCGCATTGACCATTCTGCCTTTTATCCGTATGTCAGCCATAATTTTTCCTTAATACTTCTGACTTGCTGTTTTATGTCGAAGCAATGTTGTAAATAGTGCAAATCCTAGAACAAATTTCGTTAATTCTCTAGCGATCCAAGTTATTTTTTTTATACGAATAGAATCAGCTTATCTTAGCCGAGTCTGCAAATGAAAACTCATCTATCTATTGAGCCCTGATTTTGTTCGTGTTCTTCTAAAATCTGTTGCCACTGTTTTACTTTGACCTGTTTTTGAATGGCTTCAAGTGTTTCAAAAACAGCCGATTCGACTAATTTATCAATATGTGGATTATGTTCAATCTGAATCTGGCTAATCTTATCTGAAATCATGGCAAAAGTCGGGTTTTCTTGTGATCCACTATGTGTAAAAGGATCGATCAGGCCTTGAGTGATATTTTCTCCCAGACGTTGACCAATACTCTGGATCTGTCGCTCCAGTCGCCCGCCCACAATGGGAATCAGACGCAGAAGCTGAGTGAGTTCAGGTGTATCTTCAATGGCCTGATTGACGACTTGCCCAACATTTTTTGAAATCATGAAGCGCTGTGCCTGTAATTCCTTGCCCAAAGACTCTTGCAAGATATCTGTCAAAGCAACAGCCAGTAATTTACGGTGATGTTCCACCAAATCATCAATTAATTGTTTATGTGATGTGCTGGTGCTGAGTTCACGTTTAATGCCATCCAGTACCGTCAATACTACACGGCTCGAAAGTTCTTCCATCAGCAGGTTATAGTAGAAATTACCCCGTCTATACCAGCTTGCCGGTATGACTTTGTATCCATGGCTATGCAGGTTGTAGCCAATCGCAACTGCACGTAACAAACGCAGGAAACGTAGCTGTGGGATGATGGATAAAATTTCATACCAGTGCACAAAGGGAAAGAACCACCAGCGGGCATGGTGGCGCATAACAATGGCAATGAACCAGCGAACGATGAGTTCAATAATCAGGAAGGTGGTAAACCATCCCTCGGTAATCATTACCCAGGGACGTAATTCACTTTTATAAAACTGCAAGACATCAGGCAGACGAATGAAGTCAAACAACCAGTGCCCAAAATCGCTCATCAGAATGGCATTGGCACAGAGACAGAACAAATTGATGATGATGACAACCATCATGAAAATGTCATAAATCAGTGCAATTTTCCAGCCCCAGGTGCCTTTGCGAATAAACTTAAATGAGCTGGACACGAGGTCCGGGTTGTCGTTCTTCATAGTCTCTCTGGCAAATGTCAGGCAGAAGCGGAAATCAGGTTCTGCTGCATTTGCTCAATTAATTGGTCTTTTTCAGTCCAGATTTGGTCTACCCATTGCTGGAAACGCGCACGGTAATCTGCATCATCTTCATAATTGCCGCCGAGTACCCAGTCTGGAATGTCAATTTTTCTCAAGTTCACGGCAATACGCGGGACTTCGCCTAACCAGAATTCCCCATAACCTGGCACACCGTCAGGATAAACAATAGTCATATCCACCAGTGCATCAATTTTGTCCCCCAGAATGTTCAGTGCCAGCGCGAGACCGCCCGCCTTAGGCTTCAACAAATGCTTATAAGGCGATTTTTGCTGTTCATGCTTTTCTGGGGTAAAACGTGTACCTTCCAGATAATTCAGCAAGGTAAATGGCTGGCTAACCAGTTGTTCACATGCCTTACGTGCTTCTTCCATATCCCGATATTTCAGGGAAGGGTTTTTGGCAATCTGTTCCTTGCTATGCCTTTTCATCATCGGGAAGCCCAGAATTTTAAAGGCTTGACCTACAAATGGAATAAAAATTAGTTCCCATTTTGTAAAGAAGCGGGTGAGAGGCATACGTGTTAAACCGAAATACTGGTTTACCGTGGTATCCACCCAGCTCTGATGATTACAGGTCATTAAATAACGACCCTGCATATTCAGATCCAGAGATTCGTCAATGCTGATTTGCCATTTGGTATTTTTTAGGACATTGTCAATCAGCCAGTTATTTACGCTTAACCAGCTATTGGTAATCTTGATATTGGTTTCATCAATCTTAGAAGATTTCTTAAAAAGTTTGGTCAGCCCCAAAGCCAGTACAGGTGGCCCATGAAAAAAAGTACTGCCAGTCATGACGGATGTCACCGTGAGGCCACGGGTAAGTTTTTTTAAAGTCGTTTGTTGCTTGCTTTTAGATGACATATAAAAACAGTCCCAGAGAATAATCGTCTAAATTTCATCACATTTTGAACAATATAGAGGGAGTTGAGCGAATAGAAAAGTCCGATCGTTAAACTATGAAGAAACTATGATGAAATTCAGGAAATTGGTTACACATAAACATTATAAAATATTACTAAAAGATTTATTATTAACAAAAATTCAATGGTTATCCCATTATTTTTAAATCATTATCTGACCTAAGATACAAATTACACTACAAAGGAGGCATGCAATGCGTGCACTATTAATTTCAGCAGCTGTAGCAGGGGCAGTAGCACTTACAGGTTGTCAAACTACTGGCAATAACCTGGGTGGTGTTGAGTACGACAAAACAGCTTTGGGTACAGTAATTGGTGCTGCTGCAGGTTATGGTATTTCTAAAAGTAATGCCAATACTAGCCGTCAAAACAACCGTGCAGCTGCAATTGGTGCAGTACTTGGTGGTGCAGCGGGTGTTTACCTTGACAATAAAGAGAAAAAATTACGTCAAGCGACTGCGGGTACTGGTGTAGATGTAAACCGTAATCCAGACGGTTCAATCAACTTGGTAATGCCTGGTGCGATTACATTTGACACTAACAAGTCAAACATCAAACCAAACTTCTATGCAACATTGAATAAAGTTGCCCAAGTTCTGACTGAAGACAGCCAAAGCGGTATCTTGGTAACTGGTTATACAGACAGCACTGGTAATGACTCAATCAACATTCCATTGTCTCAAGCACGTGCACAATCTGTTGCGAACTACCTTGCTGGTCAAGGCGTAGCACGTACTCGTATTAATGCACAAGGTCTTGGTTCAGCGAACCCGATCGCAGACAACTCAACTGCGGCTGGTAAAGAACAAAACCGTCGTGTTGAAATCGCAGTATATGCCGTTCAGTAATCACTGATTTTGCAGAAAAACCACCTTCGGGTGGTTTTTTTATGTCTGAAAGATGACGCAGGAAAATGAATTTTCAATTAGGCATCTGGGCATGAGATGACTATAATCGGAGCCGAATCTAGAAGAGGAAGCCATATGTCACTCGCCAGTCAGTTAAATGACAAGCAACTTGAAGCCATGAAATATACTCAAGGACCCTTGTTAGTACTTGCGGGAGCGGGTTCAGGCAAGACCTCGGTAATTACAAGAAAAATCGCGTACTTGGTCAAGCATTGCGGGATTCCGGCTCACCGGATTACGGCAATGACCTTTACCAACAAGGCGGCACGTGAGATGAAAGAGCGTGTCACCAAATTGCTGACCCGAGAAGAAGCCAAAGGCCTTTCAGTCTCGACCTTCCATACTTTTGGTCTAAATTTATTACGTTTAGAACTCAAACACACACCGCTAAAAAATAATTTCTCGATTCTGGATGCCGATGACTGTAAGCGGATTCTGATGGATCTGATGCATCGCGATAATCTTTCAGGTGCAGAAAGCAAAGAACTGATTGCTAAAGCCATGAAGGTGATTTCGGACTGGAAAAACGATCTGATTCCACCAGAACAGGCTCACACGACTTGTGAAACCCCGGAAGATGTTCAGTTCGCGCATTTATACCAACTTTATGAGCGTAATCTGCGTGCCTATAACGCTGTAGACTTTGATGACCTGATTGTGATGCCAACGCGCCTGCTGCAGGAAAATGCGGAAGTTCGCGATAAATGGCAAAACCGCGTGCGTTATCTGCTGGTGGACGAATATCAGGATACCAACACTGCACAGTATATTTTGGTGAAATTACTGGTCGGGGTCATGGGCCAGTTCACTGCGGTAGGGGATGATGATCAGTCGATTTATGCCTGGCGTGGTGCCAAGCCAGAAAATATGGCACTGTTACAACAGGATTTCCCGAATCTGAAAGTGATCAAGCTGGAACAGAACTATCGTTCCACCAGTCGTATTTTAAAAGCTGCCAATACCGTGATTGGCAACAACCCGCATATCTTTGATAAAAAGCTCTGGTCAGATAAAGGCCATGGTGAAGTGATTCGGGTCATCACTTGTCGTAATGATGATGATGAAGCAGAACGCGTAGTGAAAGACCTGATCACGCATAAGCTGATGAATGGTAAAAACTGGAAAGATTACGCGATTCTGTATCGTGGTAATTTCCAGGCACGTATTCTGGAAACTCAGCTGCGCCAGATGCAGATTCCTTACAAGCTCTCTGGCGGTCAGTCTTTCTTTGCGCGTGCAGAGATTAAGGACATTATGAGTTACCTGCGTCTGATCATTAACCCGGAAGATGACAGCGCTTTCCTGCGGATTATTAACACACCGAAACGTGCCATTGGCCCGGTGACGCTGGAAAAACTCGGTCTGTTTGCCCAGGAAAATAATCTGTCTCTACTGTCAGCGGCAGGCGATCAGCGTTTAACTATGGTCATTCCAAAGAAAGCGACCACACAACTGGCAGAATTTTCAGATTTCATTAATAACTTTACCCGCAACTTGCTGGAAGACGATGAACCTGTACCGATTATCCGTCAGATGATGGTTGAAGCAGGCTATATTGACTATATCAAGGAATCCGCAGCGACGCCGGCACAGGAAAAAACCAAGCTCGATAATATTGAAGTGCTGTATAGCAGTATTCAAAGTCTGATCAATCGTGCAGAAGATGTCGATGAAAAGAATATCGAAAGTGTCATCCGTAAGATGGTGCTTCTCGATATGCTGGAACAGCAGCAGGAAGAAGAAGATACCGATAAGGTTAACCTTCTGACCTTGCATGCATCCAAAGGTCTGGAATTCCCTTATGTCTACTTAATCGGACTGGAAGAAGAAATTCTGCCACATAAGAACTCGATTGCTGCCGAAACAGTCGAGGAAGAACGCCGTCTAATGTACGTGGGGATTACTCGTGCGCGTCAGGGCTTGACTATTACCTTAGCGGAACAGCGTAAGGCGGGTGGACAGATGAAGCAGATGACCCCAAGCCGCTTCCTGGATGAGCTGCCAGAAGATGAACTGGAGTGGTTAGGCCGCAAGAAAAAACTTGCAGGCAATATTGATCCAAAACAGCAGGCTCAGCATTATCTGGATAATTTACGTGCCTTGATTAAACGGTAAAAGTAACAGAACGCTACGATTTTGATTCTTTAAATTTTTTGATATTAAACAACAGGAATAAATACATGAAAGTTCAGGTGAAAGTCCTTGATTCACGTCTAGGTCAGGAATGGCCATTGCCGACTTATGCAACGACTGGCTCAGCAGGACTCGATCTTCGTGCATGTGTCAACGAAACGACTGTGATTGAACCGGGTCAAACAGTTTTAGTAAAAACTGGTTTGGCAATTTATATTGAAGATCCAGCATTTGCTGGTTTGATCTTGCCACGTTCTGGTTTAGGTCATAAACACGGGATCGTTTTAGGTAACCTGGTTGGCTTGATCGATTCAGATTACCAAGGCGAGCTGATGGTTTCTGTATGGAACCGCAGTCAGACGGCATTTAGCCTGGAACCTGGTGAGCGTTTAGCCCAATATGTATTAGTCCCTGTGGTACAGGCCGAATTTGATCTGGTGAATGAGTTTGAAGCAACCGAGCGTGGCGCGGGCGGTTTCGGTCATACTGGTAAAAACTAAAATTAAAGGATGACTTAACTTGGATGTTTTGAGTTAAGTCATCTTTTTTTAGAGTTTTAATCATAAAAACAATAAAAAAATGACAGAGCTATTTAATAAACTTTATTCTTGAATTTTATTTCAATGAAAAATATTTAAATAACCCGAATCCTGCTTAAGCCGATGACTTCATAATTTGAATTGTTGGCTTATTTTTATGGATCAGTTGATATGCACACAAGGACGCGTAAATCCCTCCTAGAAATCCATGAACACTACGTGCTTTGCTTGTCACTAAATTGTACTGACCTTTCAATAAACTGAATAAAGCCTCTATCTTATTGCGCTGTTTTAAGTGATATTTATCTGACTCAGAAAGTTGTATAGCCTGCATATTTTTTCGATGATAGGTAATTAAATCAATACCTTGCTTTTTCAACCTACTCTTCAGTTCTTGACTAATATAGCCACGATCTCCATACAACTTTGCTTCCATCTCTTTAACGAGTCTCTCAACCATTTTGATATCAGCCAAATGTCCATTGGATAAAGCAGAACAA
>NZ_VPDM01000047.1:0-17543 GCF_013417645.1 Acinetobacter sp. YH12236 | reverse complement strand
GATCCCTTCCCGAACTCAGAAGTGAAACCTCTTAGCGCTGATGGTAGTGTGGGGTCTCCCATGTGAGAGTAAGTCATCGCCAGCTCATTATTCCAAAAAGCCCTCTGCTCACGCAGGGGGCTTTTTTTATGCGTGGGATTTAAAAAATTAAGTCAAATTATATTAATTTACAAATTGGTTAATTACTGTTTAATAAAAATAAGTGATTAATAATGCTTAGAAAATTATATAAAAATGACGTTAAAGTTCATGAAATTATTATAGTTTTGTGTGTTTTTTTATCAAACTATGTTATAAAAGTTAAAACGGCATGAAAATTGCCTATAAAACGAGATTTTTATTAGGGGGTCATATGAAACTATCAGTGGGATTACGAATTGCCAACTCGCTGTCATTAACTCCACAGTTACAACAAGCAATCCGCTTATTACAATTATCCAGTCTGGAATTAGAGCAAGAAATCCAGCTACAACTTGATAGTAATCCTTTGTTAGAAAAAGTTGAAGAGCAAATCAGTGTTGAAAGTCTTTCTACTGTTGATGCGAGTCAAAAGGATTTAACTAATGAACTTAATGCAGACCATCTTCCGGACGATCTACCTGTAGATACCGACTGGGATGATGTCTATACCCATCAACCTACAAGTCTGGGTGCAGCAGAGTTCGAAGAGCGCGAAGACAATCGTCAAAGCCAGCAAAGCTTACAAGAATATATGCTCGAGCAGGTTAATTTGCTGCACTTTTCTCGCATTGATCAGCTGATTGCATACTGCATTATTGATTCTCTAGATGAAAAGGGTTTTCTGGATGCAGAAATTTCCGAAATTACTGCATCAGTACAACATCTTTTATCTTCCATGGATTATGAGGAAGAAATCGAAGAGGATGAAGTACTCGTTGTTCTTAAGCATATTCAGCGTCTTGATCCGATTGGAGTAGGTTCCAGAAATCTAGCTGAGTGTTTATTGATTCAGCTGGATAGCCTACCAGTTAATACCCCTTGTCGTAATGATGCGGTTAAATTGCTGCAACATTATGAGCTGCTGATTACCAATGAATTACCAAAACTCATTAAGCAAACTGGTTTAAATCAGGAACAATTACGCTGTGCGGTTGATTTGCTAAAAACTCTTAAACCATATCCGGGACTGGAGTTTGAAAGTAAGGAATCTGATTATCAGATCCCCGATGTCGTGGTAATGAAAAAGAATGACTGCTGGCAGGTGACGTTAAACCCTGATGTGATGCCTAAGTTGAGACTAAATTCTTTTTATACCAATATGATTCGTCGTGCTGATCAGAGCGAAGATAATCAATATTTGCGTAATCAGATGCTGGAAGCGAAAAACTTTATTAAAAGCATCGATGAACGTCATAAAACTTTATTGAAAGTAGCCACCTGTATTGTTGAACATCAGAAAAGTTTTTTAGAAATTGGCCCTGAAGGTATGAAGCCTCTGGTTTTACGTGATATTGCTGAAGAAGTGGAACTACATGAATCAACTGTATCTCGTGTAACGACTAACAAATATATGCTAACTCCTCGTGGTTTGTTTGAACTGAAATACTTCTTCTCGAGTCATGTGGGAACGACTTCTGGTGGTGAGGCTTCATCTACTGCAATCCGTGCCAAAATTAAGAAAATGATTGCTGAAGAAAATGCACGTAAGCCTTTATCGGACAATGCAATTGCCAATCTTTTGAAAGAAGAGGGGATTGATGTGGCACGACGCACGGTCGCGAAATATCGTGAATCGTTACATATTCCTTCATCTTCTGAGCGAAAAGTCTTGATCTAGTTTTTGAAATTTGATTATTCTAGAGATTCATTATGACATCGTAATGAATCTTTTTTTCTTTTGAGGAATGGTAAAAATGATCTGAATAAATGCTTTAAATCACGATTTTGCTTGAGCAAGTTATTGTATTCTTTTCATTTTTAACTGTGACTCTTCTGATCCTAACGAAGGTGAGGGATAGAACTATGCAAATAACAATTCGTGGACATCATTTATCAATTACGCCAGCGATTGAAGAAACTATAAAAACGAAATTTTCACAGATGACCAAACATCTGGATCAGGTGAACAGCATGCAGGTTAAGCTTTCCAAAGATCATCAGATTGATAAGCGCTCAAAAAGAGGCAGTAGTAACCATATCGCAGAAGCGATTGTCCGTTTACCGGGTATTGAGTTTTTTGCCCATGCTAATGCTGATGACATGTATACCTCAATTAAAATTTTGACGGAAAAATTAAAAAAACAGATTGACCGATATCGCGAAATGCAGCTGAATCATCAGAGTTTAGCCATTTAAGCGACCAAATGGGGAAAAAGAGGTTTTTAAAAGCCTCTTTTTTTATATATATAATGTATGTGACTAATGAATTATTTTTTACATTTATAGTAAAATGACTCGTTTTACACCCTTAGTCCTATAAGAGGTCTTGTGATGAATAATGAACAGCTCGCTGAAATTTTAAAAGCCGCTTTTCCTGAGGCGGATGTTGCTGTGAGTGGTCAGGGCGGAAAATTCGATCTCCGTATTGTGGATGATCAGTTTGAAGGTAAACGTCCGGTTGCACGTCAACAAGCTGTTTATGCTCCTCTCAATTCCCATATTGCCAGTGGTGCAGTGCATGCTGTGACCATTCGTGCATTGACCAAAGAAGAATGGCGTAAAGCAAGCTTATTTGGAGCTTAATCAATTAATGGATAAATTCTTAATTCAGGGCGGTATTAAGCTCGACGGTGAAGTGCGTATTTCTGGTGCAAAAAATGCAGCGCTTCCATTATTAGCAGCAATGATTCTTGCTGATACGCCAATCACACTTAAAAATGTTCCAAATCTAAAAGATGTAAATACCTTGGTAAAGCTGATCGCAGGTCTTGGGATCACGATTAGTTATGAAGGCGATACAGTTATTGCAGATACCTCTACTTTGGATAACCAGTTTGCACCTTATGAACTCGTAAAAACCATGCGTGCTTCTATTTTGGTGCTTGGTCCTCTATTGGCGCGCTACGGTAGTGCAAAAGTATCCCTGCCAGGTGGATGTGCGATTGGTTCTCGTCCAGTCGATCAGCATTTGAAAGCACTAGAAGCTTTAGGTGCCGAGATTGAGGTTGAGGCCGGCTATGTCCATGCTAAAGTCGATGGTCGTCTGAAAGGCGGTGAAGTTGTCTTTGATATGGTGACTGTGGGTGGTACTGAAAATATTCTGATGGCTGCAGTATTGGCGGATGGTGTGACTACGATTCGTAATGCGGCGCGCGAACCTGAAATTACCGATCTTGCCCAAATGCTGATCAAGATGGGTGCGAAGATTGAAGGTCTGGATACCGATACACTAGTGGTAACCGGTGTAGAAAGCCTGCATGGCTGTGAATATGCAGTAGTGGCCGACCGTATTGAAACTGGTTCTTATCTGGCTGCTGCAGCTATTACTGGTGGACGTGTTAAAACCACGCATACAGATCCGGCTTTAATGGAAGCTGTACTGGATAAGTTTGAGGAAATGGGTGCGGAAGTCACTCGTGGTGATGACTGGATTGAACTGGATATGATGGGTAAACGTCCGAAAGCAGTGAGCTTCCGTACCTTGCCACATCCAGATTTCCCAACAGATATGCAAGCTCAGTTAATGGCAGTCAATGCTATTGGCCGTGGATTTGCCACAATTTCTGAAACGATTTTTGAAAACCGTTTTATGCATGTTCCTGAATTGGCCCGTATGGGAGCCAATATTCAGGTCGAAGGTAATGATGCTGTCGTAACGGGTGTAGAAAAACTTTCTGCAGCACCTGTGATGGCAACAGATTTACGTGCTTCATTCTCTTTAGTTCTTGCAGCACTTGCAGCCGAAGGAGAAACATTGATTGACCGTATTTATCATATTGACCGCGGTTATGAAGATGTCGAAGCAAAGTTACAAGGTTTAGGTGCCCAAATTAAGCGAGTAAGTTAATGAGTGATATGAGAAACGATGATCCAAACTTTGACGTAATGGGCAATTTTGATCATGGTTTAACGTTAGCATTAAGCAAGGGCCGTATCTTAAAAGAAACTTTACCTCTGCTTGAAACAGCAGGGATTAACCTGCTGGAAGATCCGGATAAATCACGTAAGCTGATTTTTCCAACCACGCATAAACAGGTGCGTATCCTGATTTTACGTGCCTCTGATGTGCCGACTTATGTTGAGAATGGTGCGGCAGATATCGGTGTAGCAGGTAAAGATGTGTTGATGGAACATGGCGCGCAAAATGTCTATGAACCATTAGATCTTAAAATTGCCAACTGCAAATTGATGACAGCAGGTAAAGTCGGCATGGAGCGTCCGAAAGGCCGTTTAAAAATTGCGACTAAATACGTGAATCTGACCCGTCAATACTACGCGAGCCTCGGTGAACAGGTTGATGTGATCAAGCTTTATGGTTCAATGGAACTTGCACCATTGGTGGGTTTAGGTGATTACATTGTTGACGTGGTCGATACAGGCAATACACTGCGTGCCAATGGTCTTGAGCCACTTGAAGAAATCTGCAAAGTCTCTTCACGTCTGATTGTGAACAAAGCCAGCTTTAAACGTAAGCAAGCATTGCTGAATCCAATTCTTGCCCAGCTTGAACAAGCGGTTGAAGCACGCGAACAGGCGAAAAAAGCTTAAATTTACGCTGTATTAAAGACCGTCCACTTTGGGCGGTTTTTTATTTGTGCTCAAAAAGATAAGAAGCCTAATGCTTTCATCAATTTTATCTAAAGCTATTTCCAATAAAACTCATAGCACAAGTCTGTTCTAGCTACCGACAAAGTCTTTGAAAACAGGTAAACTAAAGCCTTCGAATTCAAACCTTATGGGTATATTGATGCGACGTTTATCGACACAAGATCAAAACTTCAAGCAGGCGTTTGCTGACTTGTTGGCTTTTGAAACCGTGAATGATCCTGAACTTTTAAAAACTGTAGACCAAATTATTGCTGACGTACGTCAGCATGGTGATGCTCATGTTCTTAAATTGACTCAGCAGTTCGATCGACATCCAGCGCATCAATTTTCAGATTTAGAACTGACTCAAGAGCAACTTAAAGCAGCTTTCGAAGGCTTAACGACTGAAGTGCGTGAAGCCTTAGAATTGGCTGCAAACCGTATTCGCGAATTCCATCAGGCACAAAAACAGGATGGTTGGACGTATGTCGATGCTCTAGGTAATACCTTGGGTCAGAAAGTGACGCCATTGGATCGCGTAGGGATCTATGTACCAGGTGGCTTGGCTTCATATCCATCTTCGGTGTTAATGAATGCTGTTCCTGCACATGTGGCAGGTGTAGGTGAAATTGTTATGGTGGTGCCTGCTCCAAATGGTGAACTGAATCCATTGGTCTTGGCTGCTGCCTATCTGGCTGGCGTACACCGTGTATTTACCATTGGTGGCGCACAAGCGGTTGCTGCATTGGCCTATGGTACAGAAACCATTCCACGTGTCGATAAAATCACTGGTCCAGGTAACCGTTTTGTGGCTGCGGCAAAACGTGCAGTATTTGGTCAGGTCGGTATCGACATGATTGCTGGTCCTTCAGAAATTCTGGTCTATGCAGAAGGGCAGAACAATGCCAAATGGTTAGCGATGGATTTGTTATCTCAAGCTGAGCATGACACTGTTGCTCAAGCTGTATTTATTACGCCTGATGAACAGCTTCTCAATGAAGTAGAACAAGCAATTGAAGAGCATTTGCTAGCTCTACCAAAAGCAGAAATTGCCCGCACTTCAATTGCCAATCGTGGTGCATTAGTGCTTGTGAAAGATCGTGCTGAAGGTATTGAGCTGATTAACCAAGTAGCACCTGAACATTTAATGCTGTGTTTGGATGAAGCTCAAGAAATGGCTGAAGAGATTCGCCATGCCGGTGCGATCTTCATGGGACGTTATACGCCTGAAGCGATTGGTGACTATTGTGCAGGTCCAAACCATGTATTACCGACATCGGGTACAGCACGTTTCTCATCACCACTGGGTGTGTATGATTTCCAGAAACGTTCAAGCCTGATTATGTGTTCTGAAGATGGTGTGAAAACCCTTGCGAAAACTGCAGATGTTCTGGCACAGCAGGAAAATCTGGATGCGCATGCCCGTTCAGCACGCTACCGTTATCAGTAATTAAATACTTATATTAAATAAAAGATATTTCTTTCCCTTCGGGAGAGGTTAGGTAAGGGGAATTATTTGACCTCTCCCTAACCCTCTCCTAAAAGGAGAGGGAATTTGAGAATAGAAAATGTCGAATATCACCATAGAGCAAATGCGTTTTTGGAGCCCTGAAGTCCGTGAGCTAGAGCCTTACGTTCCAGGTGAACAGCCCAAAATTCAAAACCTTTTAAAATTAAATACCAATGAAAATCCGTATCCACCATCACCGAAAGTCGTGGAAGCGGTGCAAAAAGTTTTAGCCAATGGCGCAGATGTTTTACGCCTTTATCCAGATCCCGATGCATCTGAATTGAAACATGCCATAGCTAAACAACAAAATGTGGCTGCTGAAAATGTCTTTGTCGGTAACGGTTCTGATGAAGTTCTAGCACATATCTTTAAAGCCTTTTTTATTCAGGAACAGCCACTGCTTTATCCAGATATTACCTATAGTTTCTATCCGGTTTATAGCCAGTTCTTTGGTGTCAAAACCAAAATCTTGCCACTGAATGAAAATTTTGAAATTGTGGTAGATGATTATAAACAGCCAAATGGCGGCATTATCATCACCAATCCGAATGCGCCAACCAGTATTGCGCTTAGTTTGTCTGCCATTGAAGAAATTCTGCAGGCGAATCCTGATTCAGTGGTCGTCATTGATGAAGCCTATGTAGATTTTGGTGCTGAATCAGCAGTGAGTTTGATTGATAAATACGAGAATCTAGTAGTCTGTCAGACGACTTCAAAATCCCGCTCTTTAGCAGGCCTACGTGTTGGTTTCGCGATTGCTCAACCTCATCTGATTGCAGCGCTTGAAGCGGTAAAAAACAGCTTTAACTCTTATCCAATGGATCGTTTTGCCATTGCGGCTGCGGTAGCTTCATTTGAAGATCAGGAATACTTTGAAGCACAAAATGCCAAAGTCATTGCCAGTCGTGAAAAACTGGTTAATCAGTTGAATGAGCTCGGTTTCAAAGTCTTGCCATCAAGTGCGAACTTTATTTTTGCTTCACTACCATCAAAAGATGCAGGTGAGTTAGCGGCAGAATTACGGGAACGCGGCATTATCGTACGTTACTTTAATAAACCTCGTATCAATCAATTCTTACGTATTACCATTGGTACAGATGAGCAAAATCAGCGTTTAGTAGACACGTTGAAAAATGATATTTTAGCTTAATTAAATCCACCCTAACCCTCCTTTGATAAAGGAGGGAACCTTTTTCTTTTTAAAGAGAGAGAATCCCCCTCTTTGTTAAAGAGGGGGGTAGGGGAGATTCAAGACTCTATGGAGTCGCTTTTTTATTTATTCGGGTTTATACCAAGTATTGAGTAAATCCAACATGGCTTCAACCTTATCAAAACACTCCTGATATTCTGCATCACAGTCAGAAGAAATCGTAATTCCGCCACCAGCCCAAAGTGAAACCTCATCTTGATATTTCTGAATCGAGCGAATCAGAATATTCCAGCTTCCTGTTCCATCAAAATTAAAATAACCTAATGAACCACAATACGCTCCACGTGGAGCACCTTCTAACTCTTCAATAATTTGCATGGCGCGAATCTTTGGTGCACCGGTAATTGATCCACCTGGAAGTGCATACAGCAATACCTCAAAAGGATGTACACCTTCTTTTAAGGTCGCTTCGACTTCGCTGACCATATGATGTACTTGGTTAAATGACTCAATATTGAATAACTTAGGTGTCTTGACTGAACCTGTTTCTGCATAAACACTGAGGTCATTGCGTAGTAAATCTACAATCATGACATTTTCAGCCTGATCCTTCTTTGAGTCTTTTAAGCGTTGTTTGGATTGTTCATCAAGCACCGGATCGGCAAAACGTGGCATGGTACCTTTAATCGGTTTGGTGACAATTTTTCGATGTGCTTCAAAATCAATAAACAGTTCAGGTGAACAGCTCAATAATTCAAAATCACCAATACGAAGATAGCCCGCATATGGCGCATTGGTTAATGTCCAGAAAGCATGTGCAGTTTCTAATAATGAACCTTCAGCCAGTGCTGTAAATTCCTGGGTCAAGTTAATCTGGTAACAATCACCGGCTAGAATATAATCCTGAATATCCTGGAATGTCTGTGCATAGCGAGATTTGTCCCAACGTGGGCTGCAAAGGGTTTTTAATTGAAACTTAGGCGCTATGGAGGCTTGATTTAATAGATTTTGAAGATGATTGAAAATATCTGCTGCTTGCGGATCATGACTATAAAATACCCATTGATCAGCTTCGAACTTGATATAAGAATCAAATTGACCGATAAATAAGCCAGGTTGAGCTCGCTCCGGGTATTGGATGTGCTGTTGAGCAGCGTAATCATAGCCAATAAACCCAACATAACCCCCAGAAAATTCATTCGCTTGAATATCTGGAGTTTGCTCAAGCTCTAAGATGAGTTTAGCTATATTAGCCTGATATTGTTCGATATCCACTCTCTTAAATGACTGAGGTTGCCCATCTTGCACCATAAAATATTTCTGTGCACAGCAGGCAATAAAAGGCTGCCCATTATTATTTAAATATACCAGGTGATCTAAGGGGCTTAATGCATGCAATAGATCTTTAAGCTGAAGAGATGCAAAACTTAAAGGACAATGGTAAGGAGCTTCGTTCATTCAGTAGCGCATATTCCGATATGACCCGGTATTTTATATCAAGAATAGGAAAAAATATTTCTAAATCATCAAATACCGTTTGTCGGTAAGCTCAATATTGCGACCAACAACAGTTGATCAAAATATGACTCGACGTTAATTTAAGTGGGCGAGCAAAATTACTCAAGGAAAGATGCTTTGCGTTGTCAGAAAATAAAAAACACAACGTCAGCACTGAGTGATTCACAACCAAAAAAAATAGTACTCTTGGGAGAGTAAACAATGAAAAAATTCACAAAATTGGCTTTAGCTGCTTCAGTTGCTTTTAGTGCAAACGCAATGGCGATGCAAGCAATGGATGATGCATCTCTAAGTGAAACAACTGGTCAAGACGGTCTTAGTATTGGTATTGGTATCTCTAAAATTGAAATTGAAAAGTTATTTATTCATGACAATGATGGTTTGGGTACAAGTGCATCAATTAACATGAATGGCTTAGTATTAGATGCAAATAATGCTATTGCTTATACAAGGGGTACATTACCAACGAATCAAGGTGGTGCTGTAGTTAATATCCCAACACAAACAGCTACATATGATTCTGTTCGTAAAGCTGTTAATTTAGGTGGTACAGGTGGAGCTGCTGCGATTACTATCTATGGTAATGGTATCGCTGGTGATGCAAACGAAAGTCATGGTATTGTGATTGGTGCAAACTATGATAATAATGGCGCTTATCTTTTAACATCACGTAACCTTGCAGATTTAACTATTGACTCTGATGCGGGGGCTGGCAATCCATTCATCAATATTGGTGCCCAAGTTTCAGGTTTAGATATTAAAATTGGTAAAATTGGTATTCAAGCCAGTGGAACTGATGATCCTACCGCACTGCGTCGTGGTGGTACAGGTGTAGTTAATGATATTTTAACTGGATTGTCTGTTAAAACTGGCCCAATGTCTGCCAATATCCAATTGGGTGCAGCACCACAAGGCGCAATGGTTAAATTGAATGCAAACATGATCGGTGGCTTAACCATCCAAAATCTTGGTATTTTGGATAACTCGACTAAGCAAGGTGACGGTGACGGTTCAGATGCTGCAAACCGTGCAGCAGGTGTGATCCATCTTGATACAATTAAAGTCACAGATGCAAACTCTGCTAATTTAACGCTGAACCAAGACATCAGTGTATTTGGGGCAACAGGCGCTGGCGATAACGAGAAAGGTTATGTACAAATCCTGAGCACAAGTGGTGCGCATGATATGAAAGTACAAGGTATTCGCTTAGGTAGTGCAGATGCAAAATCCATTGGTGATATAGAAGTTCAAGGCATGCAAACTTACTATACTCCAGCTGGACAGCAAGGTGTTTACCATCCAGGTGCAGTGATTACTATTCGCGGTCACTAAATTTCATTGTAAAAAAGCGCGTGTTTACACGCGCTTTTTTTTATGACTACAACATCTATCTAAAAAAATAAAAAAAGACTGTATTTTTTTGAAAAAGAAGGTATCTTTCTAGTTACAGGGAAGTAGAGTGAAGACTCTATAAAAAGAAAAATTAGGCACATCATGCCAATGATAAGAAAAGTAAAAGAATATGTTAGAGATTGCATTGGGCTCGGCATTGATGTATTACGCTGCCAAAGAAGCTCTGGATATTAAAAAACAGCCACCAGGCGCTGTTCACTATACTGAAGTTCTTGATTCAAGAAATGATTCTTTCGTACGTATGCACCGCGAACATGTGGAAGTCAAACCTGCACTGTTAGACCAGTTTCAGGGAATTGTGCGTCAGGCTTATGATTATAGTTGTGGTTCGGCAGCACTTACGACTTTATTAAATGGCTATGTAGGAACCCAACTGGGTGAACAGCAAGTCATGAATGGCCTAATGAAATTTGGTGAAACGGATAAAATCATCGAACGTCGTAGCTTTTCCCTTCTTGATATGAAGCGTTTTGTTGCTGCCTTAGGCCTGGAAAGTGGTGGCTATCGCGGAGAATTTGAAGATCTGGTTAAACAGGGGCAACCCGCCATTGTTCCTATTTCCTATGCAGGATTTAAACATTTTGTCGTGTACAAAGCTTATAAAAATGGACGGGTTTATGTTGCAGACCCTGCGCTGGGTAATATCAGTTTTGATGAACAGCGATTTAAGGAAATTTGGGAAAACAATACTTTATATTTAATTAATGTTCCTGAACAATATCGAAAAAACTTTTTGGCATTAAAAGATTCGGATATGCGTCATGTCGAAGATGCAACCATTAACCGTTATGCTTTAGTTGATATGCAGTATCCACAGTTCTATATGGATAAAATTGCCGATAAAGCATCGACTATCCGTATGGATCGTAACCGTAATGTAGATTCAGAAAAATTTGGGGAATATCAATATAATTTTCTCAGACTTTATTACAAGAATAAATAAAACGAAAAGATGGCTATAGAAAAATTAAAAATGGTGAAATGGATATGAACAGTAAATGGATGAACAAGACATTCTTGGCGCTCAGCATTCAGATGGTCATGGGAGTAGCATGGGCTGCGGATGAGCCTGAACTGGGTGAGTATGAAACGGTTGAGGAAGAAGTAGTCGAGACTGCCGCATCCGTTGATATTCAGCCTGCACCAGCAGCAACTCAAGCTGTAGAAGAACCTGAACTTGGGGGGTATGAAACAGTTCAGGAGGAAGCTGTAGCAGAGCCTGAACTGGGAGGATATGAAACTGTTCAGGAAGAAGCTGTTGTTGAAACAGCTGCACCTGTTGAAGCTCCAGCCACTCAAGCAGTAGATGCATCTCAAGCCTTACAGAAAAAAGAAGGAGATGCTACTCAGGAAGCAAGTCTAGAAGAAGTATTTACTTCAAATGAGCGTCAATACTCACTTATTAAACAAGGCGAAATTTCATCCTATTACGATATTGATTATACCTATTATCGAGATACACAACTCGATATGGAAATGGCACAGGGCCAATTGTATCAGCTCCGTGTTCAGGAAAATGCAACACATAGCCTGACCAATACTTTCACTTTTCAGTACGGGGTGAAAGATAACCTGACCTTAACAGCTTCCTTACCTTTGGTGGCTAAAACAGATTTATTAAAAGATACCTCTACAGCAGGATTAGGGGATATTAGTCTAGGTGCACGTTGGGAGCCATTCCCTTTAAAAGCAGGTCGTTTACCACTTATTTTATTTGCCAATTTGTCGACTAAAACAGGTGATAGCCCATATGAAATTAATGCAGCAAAAGATCTGGCTGCAGGTAAAGGATATTACTCAGCGGGTGTAGGGGCGAGTACACGTAAATATATTGACCCGGTGGTGCTGTTTGCCTCAGTTTCTGCAAATTATGGGTTTAAGGAATCTGGCTTAGATCAGCGTCGCGGTACACGAATTATTGAAGAGTTTGAACCAGGGATTAGTGGTGGTTTTGCTTTCGGTTTCGCTTATTCATTTAACTATGATGTTTCCATGACCATGTCATATCAGCAAAGCTTTAATACTGGTGCAGAATTTAAGTATCACACGGGTGAAAGCTATTCAGCAGCTGATCAGACTAGCTCGACTTTTGCGATTTCTTTAGGGGTGCGTGTATCCCCAGAAACCATTGTAAATGGTACGGTCGGATTGGGGCTGACCGAAGATGCACCAGATGTTTCACTGGGACTCTCATTCCCACTTGATATTTTAGGTTTCGGTAAGAAATTCAGTTAATAGGGGTGTCGTATGAAAAACATTCGACTTAGCCCGTTATTAACAGGAATTATTCTTGCGGGCTGTTCAAGTTATACCTTTGCACAATTAGGGACCAACCTTTCTGTTGACCTGCGTGCATTGTCTATGGGGAACGCAGTTACTGCAGATCCGCCAGGAGTGAATGCAATTCACTTTAACCCGGCTGCATTGGCTAAAATTGAAGGCTTACAAACAGAACAGCAAATTATTGTTGCGAACTTTGATATTCAGCGTGAATTTACTGTTCCTGCTGGATATAACGTTTTTGGTTATTCAGATGATCCAATGGTCTGTAATGATGGGCCTGAAGTGTCTTCTGATTTATGTACAGATTTTAAAGGCCCAGTAAAGGGTGATGTAGAGTATGTCAGTCTCTACGTACCTATTCTGAAAAAAATGGTGGATTTAGGTGAAGGCCTCCCGATGGCAGCACCTACCATGGGGGTCTCTTATAAACCACCAGGTTCTAAAGCAACTTATGCAACTGCCGTTTATGCACCACTAGTGGCAGGTTTTGGTCATGAGGATGGTAATCCGGCCAATTTTATGGGACAACAGGTTGCTTTAGAGCGGATTACATATTTATCTCCATCAATTGGTTATGAAGTCAACGACCAGCTTTCGATTGGTGCTTCAATCGGGATGTCTTATCAAGCCATTGCCATGAAAACAGATTTACGTTTTCCCAATGAGCTGATTGGCATGTTACGTATGATTGATGAAGTCGTATGTACACCATTTAAAGAAAATTCTGACATCATCACTGACATCTTGTTACTCGGGATCTGTAATGCTGATGAAGGAATGAACCCATTTGGTAAATTTGGCCAAATGCAACTTTCATTAGAACAAAATTTAAGTCCAAGCTATAACCTGGGTGTTCTATGGGAGCCTACTGAAGATTTCAGTTTTGGTATGGTTTACCAGAGTGCGGCCAAAATGCGCTTAAAAGGTAAATATCATATCGATAATGCCAAAGCGCCACAGGAAATGATTAAAGGTCTGATGACCTCTCCAACTGGCCAGATTTTGGCTGCAATTCTTGGTTTTCCAAATTATATCCCTTCGAGTGAATCAGGTCTGGTTTCCATGGATTTCGAATATCCAGCTCACTTCCAGGCGGGGATCAAATATAAGGTAATGCCAGATCTACAAGTCAATTTTGATATTGGCTGGACAGATTATGCTGCTTGGGACCAATTCAAGTTTGAGTTCGACCGTACCCTGTCTGCCTTGAAGATTGCCAAACTGTTATCTGCCAATGTAACGGATTCTTCACTTGCATTACCGCTTAGGTTTGAGTCGCCATGGAACTTCGGGATCGGAGTAGAGTATTCAGCAACTGACCGACTGAAACTTCGTGCTGGCTATGAACCACGTACCAGTGCCATTCCAAAAGATAAACGCAATACTATGGTACCGATTAATGGTGCACAGCTATTTGGTTTAGGAGTGGGCTACCGTTTTGACGCAGATACGGATCTGGATCTATCTATTGGTTTCTTACGCAGTAAAGATAATATTCCAGCAAATACCAGTAGCCTAGCGAACCAGACCGGGGTAAATAACCTGTTACTGAATCCATATGCAGGCTTGAATGTCAAAACAGATACCAAGATCACAATTTTAGGTTTGAACTATCGCACCCGTTGGTAAGGAAGAAATGATCAGAACAGGGAACTTAGGGATAAAAATGGTACTGGCATTAAGTCTGGTACCATGGTCTTTTTATACAAATGCCAGAGAGTTTATTACGATCATTGGGCCCGATGGGCGACCATTAGTTGTGCCACGTCAAAATAATGAGCAGAAAGAAACAACAAAAAACCAAGCGGCCACTACTCCGAAAAAATTGACTACGCCCGTTACATCTACTGCACAGGATCTGAAAAAATCCGAGCCAAAGGCGGTGGAAAAAAGTGTGACAACAGGTGAGCAAAAAAATAATATGGTTGTACAACCAGTACAACCAGTACAACCAGTACAACCAGTACAACCAGTACAACCAGTACAACCAGTACAACCAGTACAACCAGTACAACCAGTACAACCAGTACAACCAGTACAACCAGTACAACCAGTACAACCAACTAAACACGTTGAGTCTAGATTACCGCAGCACTTACCACCAGTGACACAGCTTCAAACCCCTGAACCTGTCATTCAGGCAGTACCTGATCCTGTTCAAAAACAGGGTTTCAGTCAGGTTGAAGGGGTGGAATATGTGGATAGTGAATATCTGGAAAATAAAGAATTTAATCTGGAAGGTAAAAAACGTTTCTATAGTATGCCTGAAGGGATAGTTGATAAAAATATTGGGTCAACACGTGTACAGACGATTGAGCGTGAAAAAGGAGTTGGACAGTCGATTATAAAATCCTTGTTTCAACAACCTGTCGTAGATTCTGGTCCTATTGTACTGGCTCAAACCTACTATCGTATTTCTCAGCCTGAATCTGTAGAAAGCTTAGGTAAGCAGTGTTTTAAAGATAAAAAAGTTAAGAATGCGAAAGAGATTAGTGCAGGTAAATCCATTAATCTGTGGCCACGGGCACCGCTGAAATCAGATGAGTTTGATTATGAAATTGTGAAGCTAAAATCTGATATTAAAAATATTCAGATTCAGTCTTATGCTTCCCGTCAGAATAATCCTGCCTATTACTGGCCATTTGTTGTATTTCTGGATAAACGAGGCTGTGTTTTAGAAGGAGCAGGCGGTTTCAAAAATCAGGAAGCACAAGCCAATATTATTCAACATGAGAAGATACAGGGAATTATTCAGATTCCTGCGCAAAGCCAATATGTATTAATGACCCCACTCGCTTCAGCCATAGATGTTGAAGACAAGATGCTGACAAATTATGGACAACTAAAACTAGTCGCCATTCGATAAGGACGATTCGAGTAGAATAAGATGAAAAATAAAATATTATATCCATTTGCTTTCACTGCTTTATTTGCCGCCCTCAGCGGATGCGGAGGTGAAAGTGCGAATGTCATACCAGAACAAAATGATGAAGCCACCACGAATGGTTCCTGCTCTGCTACTGCAACGAATTGTCTGGAATGGGGGCTTGAATATCCAATTGATGGTCTTAACTTTAATTGTAGTGGTGATAAAGAAAATACCTTTATTACTTTATTTGACCAAAATGATGGTGTTGCCTCAGGCACTTGTCAAAAAGCAGATAGTATTGAATTTTATCTAAAAAGTTTTAGTGATACCAAAATCAAATTGGGTACTGTCAAGCTCTCTGAATATATGAACCTCAGTACATCGAGCCAATTACCCCGACTAAGTGTACTTGATATTGCCAAGGGAATTACCGGCCGTAATATTGCCAGAATCGAACAGACAGATCCAACCGTACAGGTGGCGATGAAACTGGTCAAAATCTGGCAGACCTTGGCACTGGAAAAAGGCCGTATCTATAATCCGACGGATGTACAGCCCTTGTATATCACAGAAGATATGCGAAAGAATCTGGGCAAAATTAATAAAGATATCAGCCTGACAGATGCAAATTTGGCAGAAACCCTTAAACCTTTTATAGATATTAGCCAAATTAGTGATGATCAGGCCTTTGAAGTCGTAAAAAAACTGGCCAATATTGCCAGCGCAGCAGTATATCAACCGGAATTTTCTCTGTTCTCAACTTCAGGCATTATTAGCAGTAACTTGACTGGTTCTGATGGTCTGGCAGGTTGTAATAAATCTGTATGTGACATTAAAGATAAAACGACTAAATATTTATTTGGACATTTTATCCTGATTACAGACCGCCAAGGTTATACCTTTGGCAGTGGACTACAATGGCGTGACACTCAGCTAAAACTGGGCTCCAATAATCTGGGATCTCTGGGTGGCATTAATGCGGAATTGATCCGTAAAGTCAAACCACAGCAAATTACGGCAGTACCGCAAACCAGTTGGATTAGCCCTGCAACGAGAATGCTTTCATCAAATGCACCATATAAAATGAATGTGGCTAACAACAGCAATCCATTAGAAATTTACCAAGGTCGTTTGCTGAGCGATTATGTGATTGCCGGTAAAGAAGCATTTTATAAGATGGCCACAGGTAAGACTGAACTCAGCGATGCTGATCGTGCCAGTCTTGGCTTATGGCGTTTTAATGCCGATGATGACAACTATAGTGGCTCAATTGATCTTTATAAAATTTTCCCGATCAGCTATCTGGATCGTCAAGTCTTTAGAACAGCTGAAAATGTAGAGCCAGGTGAAGAATATATTTTCCCAATGTATGGCAACATGGAGTTTAAATTTAGCGAAAACTCAATTAGCCCTGTTACAGTGGGTGTTGTGATTGATAGTAATGGTGATGTGCGTACCAATATGCAGTCCGCGAGCAATCTTGCAACTGATAGTATTAATGGTTGCCAGGGAGATATCTTACCGGCTGGACTTAAAGACAATAATGGCGTTCAACAATATCGTCTCGGTACCTTAGGCCGTGCATTTATAGATGAAAAAACAGTATCTATGCGACTGGTCTTCGCTGATCCTGTATTTGGTTCATTAAATGGTGCCCTGGTGGGTATGAACTCCACTATTCAGGCTTCAACCAATACAGATGATAAGATTGTGATTGGTGGGGCATTACTCAACTTATCTAATGTACTGAATGGAACCAGTCGTGTGGGCTTTACCAACTCAGCTGGAGAAAGTGTAGGCTGGGCAAATACTTATGCCAGCTTCCAGAAAGTCTATAACAACAATAATACTGATGAAACGACAGAAGAGACCAATCTGGCCAAGCTAAGTGGCGGAAGTGTTTCATTCAAATTAGCGGATTGTTATAGCATCAAAACCAAATAATGAAAAAAGCCCATCAAATGATGTAATGCCAGTCAGTTAAGCAGACATTAGAAAAATGTAGTAAAAATGAGTGTATGCCAATACGCTCATTTTTTTATGACTTTATCTGAAAATTTAGATTGTACTCTTCAACATTCTCTACCTTCACT
>NZ_VPDM01000046.1:0-17903 GCF_013417645.1 Acinetobacter sp. YH12236 | reverse complement strand
AGTGAAGGTAAAGAATGTTGAAGGGTGCAATCTAAATTTTCAGATAAAGTCATAAAAAAATGAGCGTATTTACATACACTCATTTTTACTACATTTTACTAATATTTGCTTAACTGACTGGCATTACCTTTTAAGGCGCTTTTTTTACGTAAATTTTCTATTAATGCCAGATGAACTGTTTAGAATAATTTTAATCTAAGCAGTTTTTAGACCAATGATCTGCTAATGCTAGGTCTTAAAAAACCTAGTTCAGTAGAATCAAGTCTTATTTATAAAGAGGTTTATCCATGGATAGCCAGCTTGAAGAAATACGTGAGATCTGGGCAAATGCATTCTACAGTGGCGACTATGATGTGCTGCGCCACTATGAACATCAGGACTTTCAGGTGGTTTTTGAACAGGAAGGCCGCGTAGAAGGAAGTTATCTGCGTTATGACCGGATCGCTCATGCGGTACAAAACGGTGTATGGAAACCGCTGAAGCCAGACATAGAATATGAAGAATACGAGTACAATGAAGACCAGACCGAATGCCGGATCTTGATTGGACTGGAAAATAATAAACAGCGTCTTCAGGAGATCTGGAAGCTAGAGGATGAATGGAAAATTCTAGAACTTAGATTTTTGAAATCCTAGAATTTCAATGATTTATCAAGTTAATTCGAAATTTTTTAAAAATATTTGAATAGTGTTGTTTTAAATCTTGCTTAAACCTTGATCAATCGTGTGGATAACTGCAAAGTTATCCATATTTTTTATGTGAATAAGATAGTATTTATCCACAAGTTATATTGCCTTTCTTATCTCTCATTTTTTTAAATTCAAATTTAATTTCTATATCTTGTGGATAAGTGTTTTTAAATTTAAAATAGGTTTTTGAATTTAAAAGACTAGTTGGAGCCATAACTTCTCTGCTCTTAAAAGCAACCAGTTCAGGTGAATTTTTATCTGTTTTTAATGGAAAAATTATATAAACCAGCTAAAAATTAATAGCTTATATTAATATTGTAGATTTAATTAATAATCAGCGTGGAACATATTTTAATTCTAAAGATCTTCACTGTAGCTAAACTACACAATTAATTTAATAATCAAGTGAACTTTCAATTTTTTATTACTGAATCATAGGCTTATAGATTTTTCTAACTTTTACTTCTATAGCTTAGTTTCTTTAAGCTGGATCATCACGTGACCTAGTGCCAGTTCATCTGATAAACAGACAATAGATCTGAGCTTTTAAAACTGAAAATAGAAAAAGTATGGTTTATAAAATGGTGATCAAAAATAAAAAAAGCGCCTAACGGCGCTTTCTATTTTTTAATGATTGTATTTATGGGGTCAGAATAATCTTGCGGCAGTCTTCTTCACGTTTATCGAAAATACGATAGCCTTCAGCAGCTTCTTCCAGTTTCATGCGATGGGTGATAATCACTTCTGGAGACAGCTGGCCATTTTCTACATATTCAAGTAATTGTGGCAGGAATTTATGTACATGCGTTTGACCCATTTTAAAGGTCAGTCCTTTATCGAAGGCATCACCAAACAGGAAGCCATGAATTGGACCAGCATATACACCTGGCACACTCACCACACCACCACGGCGTACTGCGGCGATACATTGACGTAAGGCAAAGCCGCTCGAACCTTCAATTTTTAGATTCGTCATCACAGTTTCAAGCAAACTGCCTTTGGCCTCGAAACCAATCGCATCAATGACGGCATCAACACCACGATGACCGGCAGTATTTTGAATAATATATTCAGCTGCATCGACTTCATCAAAATTCACTGGAATTGCACCATAAGTTTGATGGGCGAAACGCAGACGGTAAGGGTGGTGATCGACCATAAAGATCTGTTCGGCACCCAGCATACGTGCGCAGGCAGCCGACAGTAAACCAACTGGACCAGCACCATAAATCGCAACACTGGAGCCGCGAGTGACCTGGGCATTGGTTACAGCCTGCCATGCAGTAGGCAAGATATCAGTCAGAAACAGGACTTTTTCATCCGGTAATGATCCCGGTACTTTAAATGGGCCTACATTACCTTTAGGTACACGGACATATTCAGCCTGTCCGCCTGGTACACCGCCATACAAATGACTATAACCAAATAGAGCGGCACCTGGTGGAATCTGTTTCTTATTGATAATTGCACCACGGCCGGTATTGGTATTTTCACAGGCAGCCATCAGTTCATGTTCACAGAAAAAACAGTGACCACATGCAATCACGAAAGGAATAATGACCCGGTCGCCTTTTTTGACTTCTGTGACTTCAGGGCCGACTTCTTCTACAATTCCCATAAATTCATGGCCGAAAATATCGCCATCTTCAGTAGCCGGGATTTTACCCCGGTATAGATGCAGATCTGAGCCACAGATGGCAGTCGCTGTCACCCTTAAAATGACGTCATCTGGTTCCTGAATCACTGGATCTGGAACGGATTCAACTCGTACATCCCGAGCACCATGATAGGTAAGAGCACGCATGCGGATTTCCTCTCTCTAGTTCAACATTAAACAGACTCGTATCAAGGCTGCCAAAAATAAAAAACACTTTTATTAGAGCCTTATGGGCCAAGAAATCGCTGTAAATTAATGTATGAAATAAGACATCCGAGTGTTTAAAAAATAAACTTATATAGGATTTGCGTAATTCACTACAAAATATGTCAAAAACGGTTTCGATAAAAAAATCAGGGAAAAGATGGAGAGAGCAATATATAAAAAGTATAAAAAAGAGATTAGCTCCAGTTGCAGCTAATCTCTAAGATTTGAATCAAGGTTTAAAACTTAACCTTCCTGAAAAGATTGCTCCAAACTTTCTAGCTCCATCATCAGTTCTAGCATTTGCTCTTCGGCAGTTTCCAGTTTCTGTTTCAGTTCAGTTTGCTCGTTCATAAGTTTCAGCAAGTCATCTTTACGTGCAGCTTCATATAAAGCGCTATCTGCCAGCAATTCTTCAATTTCTGCCAGACGCGGTTGTAACTTGTCAATTTGCGCTTCGCATTTTTCGATATTCTTGCGAATCGGACGAGTCTGCTCACGACGCTGAGCGGCCAGTTTGCGCTGTGCTTCCTTATCTACTTTGGCTACCACCACAGGTTTAGCTTCTGTTTCTACTACCTGTGCTTTGGCTAAGGCATTCTGCGCATTGATCTGCTGTTGACGCGCTTCACGTAACCATTTGGCATAGTCCTGCAGATCGCCCTCAAATTCGCTACAACGTCCGGCATGCACTAACAGCAATTCATCACATACTGTCGCAATCAATTGACGTTCATGCGAAACGAGTACCACCGCACCTTCAAAATCCTGCAAAGCCATAGTCAGGGCATGGCGCATATCCAGATCCAGATGGTTTGTCGGTTCATCCAGAATCAGTACATTTGGACGCTGCCAAACAATTAAAGCCAAAGCCAAACGTGCACGTTCACCCCCAGAGAAACTCTCACATGGGGTATCCATGCGCTCACCGCTAAAACCGAAACTGCCGAGGAAAGAGCGTAAAGAAGCTTCACTGATTTTTGGATCGGCGATACGTGCCAGTTGTAGCATTGGGCTGGCATTAGCATCCAAAGCATCCATCTGGTGTTGAGCAAAATAACCAATATTGAGTAATTCTGAGGCTTTACGTTGACCATTTAATAAAGGCAAATCTCCGACTAAGGTTTTGATTAGGGTTGATTTACCCGCACCATTCATTCCCAGTAAACCAATGCGAGAATTTGGGGTGATTTGCAGGTTAATTTTGCTGGCAATCGATTTATCGCCATAACCAATTTCCGCCTGTTCCAAGGCCAGAAGTGGTGAACTCATTTTGGTCGGTTCACGGAAACTGAAGGTAAAAGGCGTATCTACATGAGCAGGGGCGAGATCCTGCATACGCTCCAGCATTTTGATCCGGCTTTGGGCCTGACGTGCTTTAGTTGCTTTGGCTTTGAAACGGTCAATAAATTTTTGTAAATGTGCTCGGGCTTCCTGCTGTTTCTCAAAGGCCTGTTGCTGTTGCGCCAGACGCTCGCTACGGGTCACTTCAAAAGTTGAATAATTACCGGTATAGAGGGTGAGTTCCTGATTTTCGATATGCAGAATATGATCCGTCACGGCATCCAGAAAATCACGGTCATGCGAAATTAGCACTAAAGTGCCTTCATACGCCTTTAACCAGTCTTCGAGCCACAAAATCGCATCCAGATCCAAGTGGTTGGTCGGTTCATCGAGTAATAGCAGGTCTGAACGGCTCATCAGGGTACGGGCCAGATTCAGACGCATCCGCCAACCGCCTGAAAAGCTGGAAACATCCAGGCGAATCTGATGATCCATAAAGCCCAGACCGGCCATCAACTGAGCTGCTTTAGATGGAGCAGAATAGCCATGAATTTCGTCGAAACGGCCATGTAACTGTGCCAGTTCAGCATCGGATAGTTGTTCCGGATGTGCCAGTTTGGCCTGTATATCCCAATACTCTTCATCGCCTGACAGAACAAAATCAATGGCTGGCATATCTAGGGCTTTAATTTCCTGAGCCATATGCGCTACGGTCCAAACGGATGGACGGGTTAGCGAGCCCTCATCTGCACTGAGCTCACCTAAAAGAGCCGCAAACAGGGTGGATTTTCCTGCACCATTCACGCCGGTTAAACCAATTTTCCAGCCGGGATGAAGCTGCATGGAGGCTTTTTGAAATAACACTCGCCCACCACGGCGTAACGAAACTTGGTCTAACTGAATCATTGAACTTACTAATAAGGGCAAAAGAGAATGCCGCTATTCTAATGGAAAGCCGAGAGAAAACAAAAAATCTTCGTTGCAGTTTATCCTGTTCAAGCTTTAAAAATTTATAGATTCATATATGATGAACTATGTTTTGAGTAAATACTCTATTTTGTTTAAAAACCGAAAGATAGAGCCATCAAGGCTCATAATAATATTGAGTAGAATAAAAATGAAAAAAGGATTTTTAATTTTATCTGCACTGGGCCTATGGGCTTCGAGTGCACATGCTGCCCCAGTCAATGTCTGTGTATTTGATTTACTGGGAAAATCGGGTGAATCCTTCAAACTGCTGGAAGAATGGGCATTAGCCAGCAAGCAGTGGGGGGCTACGGTTCAATTGATTGCTTATCAGGATGAAGCCAAAGTCGATCAGGATGCCAAAGCCGGAAAATGCGATGGCTTCTATATGACCTCCATGCGCGCGCGAGCTTATAACAAATTTGCAGGCTCCATTGATGCCATTGGCGGCGTTCCTAATAATGACATTGCCATGAAAGCGGTGAGTTATGTGCTGGATAAGCGTAATACCAAGCGCATGACCACTCAGATTGGCAAGGAAAAATTTGAAGTAGCCGGTATTGGCCAGATTGGTCCTGCTTATATCTTTGTCCGTGATCGTAATATGAACAAGCTAGAACATATTAAGGGCAAGAAGTTTGCTGTGCTGCATTATGACTATGCCCAAACCATTATGGTGAACCGGGTAGAAGCCGTACCGGTGAATTCGGAAATTTCTAATTTCATCCGTAAATTTAATCAGGGTGAAGTGGATATTGTGGCAGCACCCGCTTATGCCTTTAAACCTCTTGAAGTGACCAAAGGACTGGGTCAGAAAGGAGCCATGATTAACTTTCCGGTGGTCAATGTCACAGCAGATCTGATTATTCGACCGGATAAATTTCCGGAACAGTTTGCAGCCAATTCCCGACAATGGTTTGTTAAGCAGTTACCCCGTAGCTTCGCGATGGTGAAACGTATGGAAGCAGAAATCCCGCGTAAATATATTCTGAACCTGAGCCGTGAGGAACAGGTCAGTTATCAAAAAATTCTGCGTGAAGGACGCATGGATTTAACCAAACAGGGCATCTATGACGCTGGCATGATGACAGTATTAAAACGGGCACGTTGTACTGTAGAAAGAACTAATTTCGAATGCTCAATCAGTGGTGAATAATTTTAAAATCATGTATATCTTTGTAACTACAGCGAATGAAATGTAATTCAAAGTAGCTAAGCTAAAATATTAAGATGCTGATATATTTATAAAAAAATAAGATAAAAGAAATCAAGAAAAACTGATTTATCTTTATAGGCCAAAAAGCCGCTTTTATCTGGAGTAAATGCTCTATTTTTTTGAAATAAATTTGCTTAATATTTGACGCGTGTACGGACACTCAGCTAACAACAAGATTTCAAAGGATAACTAAAATGAAAAAAACACTCTTATCATTGGCTGCATTTTCTGCATTTGGTTTTGCAGGTGTGGCACATGCAGAAAAGGTCGATATCTGTGTGTTTGACCTACTTGGTAAATCTGGCGAGTCTTTCCAGATGGCTCAGGAATGGGCACTGGCAGCAAAAGGCTGGGGCGCAGATATTAATCTGATCGCTCGTCAGGATGAAGCCGTCGCTGACAATGACTTTAAGGCTGGCAAATGTGATGGCGTATTCATGACCGCCATGCGTGCCCGTCAATATAACAAGTTTGCCGGTTCAATCGATGCCTTAGGTGGTGCTCCAAGTAATGCCATTGCACAGCGTGCGATTAGCTTCGCTTTGGATAAGCGTAATGCCGCTAAAATGGTTACGACCATGGGCGGTAAAAAATATGAGGTGGCCGGGATTGCGCCATTAGGTTCAGCTTTTATCTTTGTACGTGACAAAAACATTAACTCCATTGAAAAAGCGGCAGGCAAGAAGTTTGCTGTTCTTGGCTATGATGATGCGCAAAAAATCATGGTTCAACGTGTAGGTGCTCAGGCTGTAGTGTCTGATGTATCCAACTTCGTGGCCAAGTTTAATAATGGCCAAGTCGATATGGTGGGCGCACCGGCGTATGCGTACAAGCCACTCGAAATCTATAAAGGTCTGGGCAATAGCGGTGCGATGTTTAACTTCCCGGTACTGCATGTCACCTCTGACTTTGTGATCCGTCCGGAGAAATTCCCAGCCGGTTTTGGCCAGAAGTCTCGTGACTGGTTCATTAAAAATCTGCCTAAGAGCATGGCGATGATTAATCGTCTGGAAGCCGGTATTCCAGCGAAATATAAGCTGAATCTGAGCGCGGAAGACAAAACCAAGTACCAGAAGTTATTACGTGAAGGACGTATGGATATGACCAAGCGTGGAATCTATGATGCCAGCATGATGTCGGTATTGAAACGTGCACGTTGCTCTGTCGATAAGGCCAACTTTGAATGTTCACTTTCTGGCGAATAATTTGATTTTTAAGGAAAAAAGCTTAGATTTATCTAAGCTTTTTTTATATTAAACAAAGTCAGATCTGCCATTGCAGATCACGGTAAAGCAGTTAAGCTGATTAAAAATAATGCTTTCATGTTTAGTATAAAAAACAATAACATGTAGCACTTAAAGCAGATAACAAAAACAAGGCAATCAAGGAAAGCAAAATGATGCAGAGAGGATGGAAAGCCCTGGCTGTAGGTGCAGCACTCGCGGCAGTTTCAGGTCTGGCTCAGGCTAAACAGGTGGTATGTGTATTCGATCTGGTCGGCAAAAATGGTGACGTTTATGCTGTAATGAAAGACTATCAGCTGGCTGCAAAAAACTGGGGTGCTGATATCGAGCTTAGGGTAAATACCAATGAAGCTGTCGTCGCAGAAGATTTTAAAGCCGGTAAATGTGACGGGATCAGTGTTACCGGTATGCGTGGCCGTCAGTTTAACCGTTTTACCGGTTCACTCGATGCGATCGGCGCAATTCCAGATCTGAACCTGGCGGTAAAAGTCATGCAAGGCCTGGCGAGTCCGACCTTTGCCAAGCTCATGGTTCAAGGCAAATATGAAGTCGCAGGAGTGATTCCGGTAGGCGATGCCTTCCTGATGGTCAATGACCGAAGCATTAATACAGTTGCGAAAGCAGCAGGTAAAAAAATTGCTGTACTTGACTATGACGAAGCACAAAAAATCATGGTTCAACAAGTGGGTGCACAGGCAGTCAGCGCCGATGTGACCAACTTTGGCTCTAAATTTAACAATGGTCAGGTCGATATTATTGGCGCGCCGGCTGCTGTATTTAAACCGCTAGAACTGCATAAAGGTTTGGGTAGCAAGGGTGCTATTGTGAATTATCCGGTATTGCAGGTCACCGGTAATATTATTATTCGTCCAGATAAATTCCCGGCAGGATATGGACAAAAATCACGTGAATGGGTGAAAAGCCAGTTACCACGTGCTTTTGGAATTTTGGGTAAAATGAAGGCAGATATTCCCTCTAAATACTGGATGGATATTCCTGAAGCAGATAAGCCAGGTTACCAAAAGCTGATGCGTGATTCGCGGATTGATCTGACCAAACGGGGTATTTATGATAAACGCATGATGAAGTTACTCTGGCAATTCCGCTGCAAGCAAAATCCGAAAAACTTCGAATGTGCATTACAGGATGAGAACTATAAACAATCCTGATAAAACTACTCTGATTTGACTTTTAATCTGTACAGACTGACCATATATTGAGTGTGTTATACTTGAAATATGGTCTTTTCTTTTTAAAGACATTCCATTCAACAGAGGAATCCGCCATGAATGCTCAAGCGCTTGTGCTCACCGACAATGCCGCAAATAAAGTACGCCAGTTGCGTGACAGTGAAGGTAACCAAGACTTAATGCTCCGTGTGTATGTCACCGGTGGCGGTTGTTCAGGTTTCTCTTATGGCTTTAACTTTGCGGAAAGCCAAAATGAAGATGATGCAGAATTCGTCAATGGCGATGTCAAAATGCTGGTCGATTCTCTGAGCTATCAATATCTGGTCGGTTCAGTGGTTGACTATGTTGAAGGTCTGGAAGGTTCACGTTTTGTGGTACAAAACCCGAATGCGACCACGACCTGTGGTTGTGGATCTTCATTCTCGATCTAATACCTATCAAGTTGAATAAAAAAGTCCTCATATGAGGACTTTTTTATATCTGAAGAAAGCTTAGCTTTCCAGTTTGACCGCTTCAAGCAGGTCAAAAATCACTGTAGTGACATCCTGACTCAGTTCGCGGTTATTAAATATCTCGTAGGCTGTAATGGTAATGTCCGTATCACTCGGCAACAGACGCTGTTCTTCCTCAATCAAGTCATTGATCGGTAACAAAGTCTGTTTCACTTGCAGATGCAAAATATCCTTAAATTCAAGATTTTCATCATCCAGCTCGATCAGCTGTTCATTGAAATAAGGCAGCAAAATTGAATGAAGATAAGGTTGAATATCCTCGATATCAAAGATCTCGATATCACGGGTTTCATCAATCGTACTAATGTGGTCATTTACTTCAATTAAAATATGGTAGTAACTCACATGAATCTCCAAGAAAGTTGGCCTAAGACGTCCTACTGTTCTTCACAATAACATGAAATGAAACCAAGTTGTATTTTTACTAGCCTAAACACATAAATAATATAGGGAATTAAAACCTGAATGTTATCGGGTATACAATAGGGTCTTGTCTGCCGGGCGTAGTTTGAAATCTTGCAGATTCTGTTCACCCAATACAGGATACATTAAGGCTTCCGGATCATTATGATGATAGAGACCCAAGGCATGGCCCAGCTCATGTGCCAAAGTTAAACGTAAATCATCTTTGGCATCAAACTGGTAAATCTGGATCTTATCTCCCATAAAAATACCCTTATGAAACTGGCGTGGGGGAAAACGCTGCTGGGCCTGCTGGATATTTCGCTGATGACTTTGCACACTGTTTTGATGAACAGAAACTTGCTGATTAAATGAAGATAGCTGTTCCTGAAGATAGGCATATTCGCGCTTAAAACTTTCCAGTTTAGGCTTGAGCATTTCCATCTCATACTGAAGCTGTTCACGCTCGGCAGATGAGCTGGCTTGTTGACGGCGTTGCAATAAAGTTTGAAATTCAAACTCAAGCTGACTTTTTTGCTGGATCAGTCGTTGCTGCTGATCTTCCAGATTTTTCTGTGAAACTTGCAGATTGCTGACTTCACGCTGATATCTGGCTTCATCGGCAAGTAACTTTTTTTCAACCTTTTTAAAGGCTTCATAGTCCTGTTGGCGTTGATCATAAATCAGTTGAATGGCCAGCTGAGCATTCTCATCATAGACCATCAGATCATCGCGATTGGTTCCTTCATGCCAGATCTGAATAGCTTCCTGACTTAATTGAATGACCTCATCACGGGTCAAGCCAAAACCGGGATCGACTTGGTCAATCCGGAAACGTAGGCGCGTATCAAAAGGATGGGTCAAACGGTCAGCCAGGGAATTAAATTTTAATTGTGGATGGGTCTTGGTTTGTAGATACAAAAACAGTGACACAATGAAAACGACAATCCCCAGAAAGCTTAAAAGACGCATAGTGTTTTTTTAAATATTGTTTGGCTCAATGTAGCTAAAAAACCAGCAAAATCCTAGCGTCAGAGCGATAAAAAGTGGCAATAAAAAACCGTGCTTATGCACGGTTCTGTTCAGGTCAGATTATGATTTTTTACCTTTCCACTGTTCAATCTGTCTTGGCATATTGGAATGATAGATAAAACCAAGGCCTATACCATTCAATAAGAAGATCATAAATTCAATTAAATATTTCAGGTTATAGGAATGTCTGGTTTGGTGATTAAAGGCATACAGCGTGATTTCAGATTTAAAGATCTGGAAAATAATATAGCTCAGCAATCCAATAGCTAGAATGATAAAGCCTTTTCCGGAAGGATAACGCTGAGGTACAGCCAGGATCAGTAATACAATGATAGCAATCAGGAAACCCAAGGAAAAAGAAGCTTCAATTCCGAAGGTTTGCAGGTAATTAAAAGGCGCGAGTACCACATTCGGCGGTAAGATCAGAAGCAGATTGCCCATCGGGTAGAGCAGCATGATCGCAAGCCCGGAAGCCAGAAGAAAAAGCTTAACAAAATTCTGCATACGTTTTTATTTTTAAGTTATTTATTTCATTATAGTTTAATTAAAAAAGATTCTATTGCCTATGTATTGAACAAAAAAAAGACCGCATAAAATGCGGTCTTTTTCTCAAAGTGACAAATTATTTTTTGTCATCTTTTACTTCAGTGAATTCAGCATCAACTACGCCGTCATCTGCTTTTTGGGCTTGGCCTTCGCCGCCTTGGAATGCATTAGGATCGAAACCTTGTGCACCGCCTTGGCCTTGAGCTGCTTCATAAGCACGTTGAGTGATCGGCATAATAATGTTTTGCAATGCTTCAGTTTTCGCTTTGATTGCTTCAACATCATTTTCTTTCGTAGACGCTTCTAACTCAGAAACCGCAGTTTCGATTGCAGTTTTTTCGTCAGCAGTCACTTGTTCGCCAAGATCTTTTACTGCTTTTTGAGCAGAAGAAACTAGTGCATCCGCTTCGTTACGTGCTTTTGCAAGCTCTTCGAACTTACGGTCTTCTTCAGCATTTGCTTCAGCATCTTTGATCATTGCTTCGATTTCAGCATCAGACAAACCTGAGTTTGCTTTGATCTGGATAGATTGCTCTTTACCAGTGCTCTTATCTTTCGCAGATACTTTCAAGATACCATCCGCGTTGATGTCGAATGATACTTCAATTTGTGGCACACCACGTGGAGCAGGTGGGATGTCGCCTAACTGGAAGTTACCCAACAATTTGTTTTGTTGAGCCATTTTACGTTCACCTTGGTAAACTGAAATGTCTACAGCAGGCTGGTTGTCCGCAGCAGTTGAGAACACCTGAGATTTCTTCGCAGGAATCGTCGTGTTTTTCTCAATGATTGGAGTCAACACGCCACCCATGGTTTCAATACCAAGAGTTAGTGGAGTTACGTCAAGAAGAAGTACGTCAGTTTTATCACCAGACAATACCGCACCTTGGATCGCAGCACCCATTGCGACTGCTTCGTCCGGGTTCACGTCTTTACGTGGCTCGCGACCGAAGAATTCTTGTACTTTTTGTTGTACAAGTGGCATACGAGACTGACCACCTACCAAAATTACGTCAGAGATGTCAGAAGTTGAAAGACCTGCATCTTTCAGCGCAATCTTACAAGGCTCGATGGTACGAGCTACAAGATCAGCAACTAAACCTTCAAGTTTTGCACGAGTTACATTGATCACTAAGTGTTTAGGACCAGTCGCATCTGCAGTGATGTATGGAAGGTTGATTTCAGTTGCGTTAGAAGAAGAAAGCTCGATTTTTGCTTTTTCAGCTGCTTCTTTCAGACGTTGTAACGCAAGTGGATCGTTTTTCAAGTTAACGTTTTGTTCTTTCTTGAACTCTTCAACCAGGTAGTCGATCAATGCGTTATCGAAGTCTTCCCCACCAAGGAAGGTATCACCATTAGTTGATAACACTTCGATTTGCTGGTCGCCATCAAGGTCAGCAATTTCAATGATTGAAACGTCGAATGTACCACCACCCAAGTCGTATACCGCAACTTTACGGTCGCCTTCTTTCTTGTCCATACCGAACGCAAGCGCCGCAGCAGTTGGTTCGTTGATGATACGTTTAACTTCTAGGCCTGCAATTTTACCTGCATCCTTAGTTGCTTGACGTTGTGCATCGTTGAAGTAAGCAGGAACAGTAATCACCGCTTCAGTGACTGTTTCACCCAGGTAGTCTTCTGCAGTTTTCTTCATTTTTTTCAGAACTTCTGCAGAGATCTGTTGTGGAGCAAGTTTCTTGTCGTTTACTTCAACCCAAGCATCGCCATTGTCAGCTTTCAGGATTTTGTAAGGAACCAGACCGATATCTTTTTGTACTGCCTGGTCTTCATAACGACGACCGATCAGACGTTTGATCGCGAATAATGTGTTTTTAGGGTTGGTTACCGCTTGGCGTTTAGCTGATTGACCAACAAGGATCTCACCATCTTTGTACGCAATAATAGATGGAGTTGTACGTGCGCCTTCAGCGTTTTCGATAACTTTAACTTTGTCGCCTTCAAGTACTGCAACACATGAGTTTGTAGTACCTAAGTCAATACCAATGATTTTAGCCATTTGGATGTTTCCTCAAAAATTTTTTTGTGATTTACACTTGTTATCCGATATGAGAGCCGTTCAATTTTTTTCAAGTAAATTTTTAGAAAAAATTTCACAAACTCCCGATTTATTTAGCTTAAGCGCCAACCATGACCATTGCAGGACGTAATAAACGACCATTGAGGGCATAGCCTTTTTGCAAGACTGTACCGATTTCATTAGATTTGGCATTTGGATCAATACCGACTGCCTGATGCAATTCAGCATTAAAACCATTTGCGGTATCAACTGCGACTACACCAAATTTCTCTAGTGTATTGAGCAACGCTTTCAGGGTCAGTTCTACGCCTTCACGTAACGGGCCCTGTTCTTCCCCTGCAGCAACAATCGCGCGCTCCAGGTTATCCACTGTATCTAGCAGCTCTTTAGAGAACTTTTCCAGCACAGTGTCTTTATGCTTTTCTGATTCACGCTGAATACGTTCCACACTTTTTTGTGCTTCGTAAACTGCATTGGCAGTGCGTGCTTTTTCTAACTTTAAGTCACCTTCAAGTTGTGCAATCTGCTCTTGTAAAGATTCAACGGTAACTTCTACTTGCTCAGGTTCAGCTTGAGTTTGCTCTACCTCTTGTGTCGCTTGCTCTTGCTCAAGATCTTGAGCTTGTTCGTTCTGCTCAGTTGCCATTGATTTACTCCGTTTAAATGGGTTCTTAAACATGTACAGTCCTTGGGCGTCAGAGTTAACTGCGTTAATACTGAACTGCCATGATTGAAATTTTTAATTATTTAAAGAAATCGGGGCAGGGGCAAAAAATTCAAGCACAAGTACAGATTAATTTTAGGATTTATTTAGATTTAATGGCTTTCATAAAAGCAGCATCGTATTTTTAGATAGAAATAATAATTTTTATCTGTTTTAAATATTTTTAGAACAGGTGCATCATAGCGTCATTAACAGCGGCCTTGTTCTGAGGAGAGAGCTGAACCAGGTTGCTGTTGCCTTATTTTTTAAGCTGTTTTTTCCAGTCGGATCCCTCACACATGGTCCGGCTTTTTTTTGTCCAGATTATTTTTTAGACATAAAAGCGATTAATAACTAAGCAATAAAGTATTACACAAAAAATGAGCAACGCTATATTATTTATTTCAGATTCTATCGCTGTAGTTTCTTCTCTTTTTTAGAAATGTGTTTTCGTGGCTTATCTTTTCTCTAGATAAGCCTTTTTTTTGCCTGAAATTTGCTACGGTTTTCGACCTATAAAATGAGATCATCTTCATCAAGGCTGTGTTGAGTAAAAACATTTCTTCTATTCAAAGAAAATAACTGGAATGAGATCAAAACCATAAAACCGAGTCCATAAAAAAAGCCCTGATCTAAATCAGGGCCTCTTTTTTTATTTATATTCTGCCTAATCACGACGATTACGTGGTCGCTGCTGTTCCTGTTTACGTCGCTGATCATTCCAGCGTGGATTATTGGAGCGGTTTTGCTGAACCCGTTTACGCTGCTGTTCTGCCACTTTTTTACGTTGTTCCAGCTGCTGGCGACGTTTACGTTCGGCCTGGGCCTGTTTCTGACGCTGGTTACTCAGATTCTTGCGTTGCTGTTCCAGACGTTGTCGTTCCAGTTGAGTTTTACGACGATCCAGTTCTATTTGCCGACGCCGTTCCTGTTCCCAGTTACGCTGCTGAATATTTTTGCGCCGTTCCAGTTCCAGCCTCTTACGTTGCTGTTCATATTCCCAGCGTTGCCGGTCATAGCGGCGGTCTTGATCATAACGATAGTCATAACCTCGATCGCGACGGTCATAACGTCCGTCATAATAACCATCATCAGGAAAAGCCACACAGCCTACGGCTAAAAATGCAGTGGCTAAGGATACCGTTATTATTCTTATCGCCATAAGCTATCTCCTTTTATACAGACTTCTACATCAAAGTCGCAAAAGTGCTGTAAAAATCTCACTTAAACTGTCAATGACATCTGATTAAATTCAGGTTAGCGTATTTGGCAGATGATCTATGTACATTGATATTAAGACTTATATAAGAATATGGTCACTAAAACCCTAATCATGTAGAAAAAATGAAGAATTATGGGAAAAGGATGAAAACTCATGGGTGTGAATAATCCGGTCACAAAATTTGTAATGGATAAGGGGCAGGGCACTGCAGCACGCTTGCTGGATTGCCTGCCGAGCTTTGCACAAGAACGTCTGGTAAAAGCATTGGATTATCCTTATGACTATCCTGATTTGGATCCTTATATAAAATGCTTGATGGCGATTCAGATTAAACAGGGAGAGCACAGTTTTATTAGTGAAGATGCGGTGCAGTCACGTCAACTGTTTGATGAACGCATGAAAGCTATTCAGGTGAAACCGACGCCGGTCAAGGCAGTCGAGGATCTGCGTTTGCCATTGCAAAATGGCACTATCTTTGCCCGACATTATCATCCGGCACCACAGAAAAAATTGCCGATGGTCATTTTCTATCATGGTGGTGCATTTATAGTGGGTGGTCTGGATACGCATGATGAGTTCTGCCGTTTATTGGCGGTACATGCCAAGGTGCAGGTACTCAGCGTGGCTTATCCGCTAACGCCCGAATACAGTCCTTTGCAGATGGTACAGGTCTGTGAAGATGCTCTGGCTTGGGTACATCAAAACATTAAGCAGCTGAAAATCTATAAAAACCAGATTGTAGTGGCAGGGGATAGTGCAGGTGGAAATCTGGCGGCAGTAGTTGCGCAGCGGAGTGCCGATAAAATCTATGCACCTCGCGCACAGTTATTGCTTTACCCGGCTGTCGATTTTAAAAGCCGCCATCCTTCTTTTTATGCATACAATCAGGGCCTGGTACTTTCAGCTCAGGATATTGATCTGGTGACCAAGCTATATGCTGAAACACATCAGGTCGAACTGGACGATCCGCTGATTTCACCGACCTATGGTGAACTGAAGAATCTACCGCCTGCCTATGTGATTACCGCCCGTCATGATGTGTTGCATGATGAGGGTTCAATCTATGCTCTGAAGTTACGTGAGAATGGGGTACGAGTGTACTATCGGGAATATACGGATCAGGCACATGGTTTTATCAATCTGACCCCAATTCATAAACGTTCGAAAAAGCAGGTTATTGAACTCAGCAAGAATTTCCGTAAATTCCTGGATAAAAAGATCTGATTCAAAAATAGATGTAAAAAAGGTGTTTCACGTGAAACACCTTTTTTATTTTTTATGGATCTTGGCTTCTGGAAAGACTAAATTAAATTTAGGTACATAAAAGCTTTGTAAATATTTAGCTTTAGAAAAATCTGGGAATATATCCTGAGTATCTTGCCACTCTGCTTGAATGAGCTTGGATAAATAACCCCGGAATTGAGGGCTAAACTGATAATGCTGGGATTTCCAAGTTTGCCGGATTTTTAGCATGGAGCTTGGAAGATGATGACTATTTAAATAGAAAGAACGAGGAGATTTAGGTTTTTTAAGACGAAGCGTCATGCTTTGCTCACGATAAGTAATGCGGCAAATCGTTTCCTGTCCCTGTTCTTGCCAGTCAAACTCTGCATATTCTTTAGGAATACCCCACAAGTGCTGACCATGCACAATAGATTCATGAGTAGAGACATAAATTTTCGGAATAGTCGAAAGACGCCGTCTGCTAATTAAAGGATGATCCATAATGAGCAATTCATCATAAGGGCCCACAGGAGAATGATGATAGCGCACTAATAGAACCTGAACGACACAGCCGAGTGGAGATGGCGCAATCCGAAAACTTTGAAATTCACGAATGAAATGAGGGGTAATCCAGTAATTTAGAATAAAACCCTCCCCCTGCAAATGCCAGGGAGGAAATTGATGGACGCTTTTCTCCTGTAGTAATGCATGGCTCATTATTATTCTCTTGTCTTTAGTCGGCAGGTCACTGCATTATTAGTCATGAAAGATTAATATGTTGTGAATCTCAACCTTTCTTTATCAGTAGATGAGTTAAAAAATGTTAAAAAAATCATTATCTGCTATCGCGTTGATCGCATTTAGCTTGCCAAGTTTTGCTGCCAATACCCTGATCGAGATGAAGACCTCATCCGGTAATATCGAAATTGAACTCTTTAATGACAAAGCACCGATTACGGTGAAAAACTTTGAAGAATATGTCAAAAGCAACTTCTATACAGGAACCATTTTCCATCGGGTCATTCCTGGTTTCATGATTCAGGGCGGAGGCTTTGATCTCAACATGCAGGAAAAAGCCAATAATAAAGCTTCAATCAAGAATGAATCAGATAATGGTTTGCAAAACAAACGTGGCACTTTGGCCATGGCACGTACCAACGACCCTAATTCGGCGAAAGCGCAGTTCTTTATTAACTTGGTAGATAACAGTTTTCTGGATCGTTCACCAAGAAATGCTGGATATGCAGTATTTGGGCGGGTCACTAAAGGTATTGAAGTAGTCGATAAGATCGCTCAAGTACCTACTCAGAACTATGGCATGCATCAGGATGTTCCGAAAACAGCTGTGAAAATCAACAGTGTGACCATTAAAGCACCAAGCGTGAAAAAGTAAGTGAAAAATAAAACATAAATGTTTTGTTTATATTTTCTTTGGAATATTATGAACTTATGTAACAATTGGTAGGAAAATGAACTAATTTGGTGCATAAAAATGAAACAGTCATGATTGGTGTGCGTTAAAAGCACTTGCTTGTGTAGGAAATTGCCCTATAATGAGCTCATACCGACGAGATAGACGGAAACGAACGAAACGCGAAGCGTTGAGTTGTTAAGTTTATCAAAGTCCAGCTTCTGGCACTGACGAGGTGTTAGAAAGATCATTAAGAGATTATGAAGAACAACTTGTGTGGATTTTTACTGGTTGATTGATCGAAATTATTTTCATTGATTGAATGGTAGAAATTACTCGAAGTTTATTTGAGAAATATTTGTC
>NZ_VPDM01000045.1:0-19307 GCF_013417645.1 Acinetobacter sp. YH12236 | reverse complement strand
TGTTCCATTTTAGAGATTTGTTTAAGATAAGATATAACTCATTGAGATGTGTCATAGTATTCGTCGTTAGAAAACAATTATTGTGACATTATTTCAATGAGTTATCTATTTTTGTCGTGTACAGAGCAAAAAAATAAAAGATTGAGGCAGTCTAAACTGCCTCAATTAAAAGATAAGTTTCAGAATTAGTTGAATTGTGTGAAATCAGGTTTCCGTTTTTGCATAAACGCCTGAACGGCTTCCGTCATTTCAGGTGAACCCACACGTTTCATAAAGATCTCCGCTTCATCATCAATACACTCGATAATTTCAGCCAGATTATGCTTCATCAGTGCTTTGGTTTGTTTAATAGAAGCCAGGGGTAAAGCGGCAAGAGTTTTTGCCTGTTTTTCAGCAGCGGCATAGACATCTTCCTCAATGCTATTTACCAGACCTGCACCCAATGCTTTTTGACTATTAAATCGCTGTGCAGTAAGCAGTAACTCAGCCGCTTTATGATAGCCAGCTTGTTGTACTAACAGCTTACTTGAAGCGCCTTCAGGCGACAGGCCAAGGCTAACAAATGGAATCTGGAACAGGGCAGTATTGTCACTATAAACCAGATCAGCATGCAGCAGAATCGTTACCCCGATACCAATCGCAACGCCACGAACGGCTGCAATTAAAGGCTTGGAAAATTTTGCAGCGGACTTCAACAGGACAAAAGGAGGAGTATCGCCAGCCTTAGCTTGCAGAGGTGTCTGAATAAACTTCATGAAGTCCTGCATGTCATTGCCGGCACTAAAGTCTGCGTCTTGACCACGTAGAATCACGACACGCACACTACTATCCTGATCCGCTTCATCCAGTGCCTGTGCGATCCATAGATATAGTTCGCCGTAAAGCGCATTTTTTGCCTCAGGACGGTGAATGGCTAAGGTCAATACGCCATGGTCTAAATTCGCATTTAAATGCTGATGCGGTTGTTGAATACAGCTCAGTGTCATCGTACTATCCTTGCTTTATTAATATGAATTTATTGGCGCTTATTATGTCGCAAAAACTTCCCTGCGGCATAACTGATGCGTTCATAAAAGTAAGATGTGCTATGAAGTATAAATTTGATTACCTGGTGTTTATTGGTCGTTTTCAACCTTTCCATCTGGCCCATATGCAAACGATTAAAATTGCCTTGCAGCAGAGCCAGCAGGTGATTCTGGCATTAGGCTCAGCACAGCAAGAACGCAATATTAAAAATCCATTTCTGGCCACTGAGCGTGAAGAAATGATCCTGTCGAATTTTTCTGAAGCAGATCAGAAACGGATTAAATTTGTCCATGTCATTGACGTCTATAATGATGAAAAATGGCAAAAACTGGTGAAATCGCTGGTGTCTGAAGTAGTTGAAGCAGAAGCAAAAGTTGGTCTAATTGGACACTTTAAAGATGAATCTTCTTATTATTTAAGTTTGTTCCCGGAATGGGAAATGGTGGAACTGGATAGCTTGGTTGGCGCTATATCCGCCACTCCTTTACGTGAAGCGTATTATCGCGGTGAAGTGGTGGAATCGGCTTTTCCTTTAGGCACCAGTGAGTTTTTACATAAATTTAAAAATAATGAGATTTATCAACAATTGGTCAACAAGTTTGAACTAAATGATAAAACAAATCTGGGCTAAAACCGTTTTAAGGTAGTGAGTTCATTTGATTGTTAAGGATGAACACAATGAATCTATTCCTGAAAAATATAGCTTATGCGGGTGCTCTATCTGCTATGTGTATATCGGCTGCGTATGCTAAAAGCTGGACATTGACGCCTCAAAGTAGTGTCGGCTTTAGCATTAACTCCTTGGGTTTAAATGTGGTAAAGGGAAATTTTCAAGAGTTCAAGGCAACCATGCAGTTTGATCCCGATCGGCCACAACAGTCATCTACTGAGTTCACTATGCAGGTGGATAGCCTGGAGGTTTCCAAGCCCAGCCTTAAAAATATGATTATGGGTGAGGATCTGTTTCATGCATCGCGCTATAAAACAGTCAATTTCAAAAGTACCCAGTTTAAGCCAAATGGTACGAATCGTTATCAGGTCATGGGTCAACTCACTCTAAGAGGGGCTACTCGACCAGTAGTTTTCGATACCACTCTGACACCGAACAAGGCTAATCCTAATCTACTCGATGTGAAATCCACTACGGTAATTAATCGCTCAGATTTTGGGATGAAGAAAGCCACTGCAGGCGTGGGTGAAAAAGTTAATATTCACCTAATGGGACAGTGGAAAACCCAATAATCTGATATTCAATTTCTGTGAATTCGGCAGGACATCATAGAACTGCTTATTGAATTGGATTATTCATACATTGTTCTGCCTGTTCCAGAATGACTTTGGTTAACTGTTTTAGAGCGGGAGACTGCTGTTTCCAGTGATGCCAATATAAAGGTACATCACAACAGCATTCAGGCAGTATTTCGATCAGTGTCCCATTTTGAATCCGGTCCGCAATTTGATAGTCCGGCACCAAACCATATCCTAATCCAGAAAAAATAGCGTCCGCAAAGGCGGTCGAGGAGGGAATATAGTGAAAAGGAAAACATTGCTGGTTTAAGCCAAATTGAGCTAACAGTAGATGGCTATGTAAATGATCCTGATCATTATAAATCACAGCGGGTGCCTTACGCAGTGATTCCCGGTGAATGCCTTGTTTAAACCAAGAATGCACAAAAGCAGGTGTTGCGACCATTCTATAATGCATCTGCCCAATAAAATAAGCCTTACAGCCCGGCATGGCTTCACTCTCACTGCTAATACAGGCATTGACTTGGCCCTGCTCCAGAAGCTTATGAGTTTCACTTTGAACAGCCACCTGAAGATTCAAAGTGATTTTCTCTGCAAGCAGGGTGGTGTTCAGACAGGGAAATAACCAGGTCGCGAGTGAATCCGCATTTACCGCGATATGAATCGAGCTAAATTCTGCTTTATTTTGACCATTTAATTGCTGGATCAATTGCTGCTGTAACAGGCGTTGATGCTGCAAATAATTCAGTAAGGTTTGACCAGCATTGGTCACTTTACAAGGACGCTCACGTAGCACCAAAACTTGCCCCAAATCTCTTTCCAGATTTTGCACTCTTAAAGTGACTGCCGAAGCCGTTATATTTAATACTTTTGCGGCAGCATCAAAACTTTGGGTTTCTGCAACAGCCAGAAAAGCATCACAGTTTTTAGAATTAAGTGGCATAGCTTACCTAAATAAAATTTAGTCTAAATGATATTTTCTTAATTATATTTAATTGAAAAGAATAACATAGATAATGATCCCCATCTTTATAATTCCATGATATTCCAATGTTAAATGCATATATACAAGGTCTTGCAGTAGGCTTTAGCCTGATTATTGCCATTGGTGCACAAAATGCTTTTGTATTGAAGCAGGGCTTGAAACAGCAGTATGTCTTTGCGATCTGTATGTGTTGTGCCTTATCTGATGCAATATTAATTTTTGCCGGTGTTTTGGGGTTTTCACAATTGATGCTGGTCAATCCGCACTGGATCAATATGGCGAAATATCTGGGTGCAACTTTTCTGGCGATCTATGGCGCTCAGCATTTTTATCAGGCCTGGAAGAATGAGCAGCGTCTGGACACAGATCAAAAAGATGTGCCTTCTTTATATAAGGTTTTGCTGATTTGTTTGATGCTGACCTGGCTCAATCCGCATGTTTATCTGGATGCACTGGTCTTGATTGGTTCTATCTCCACCCAATATTCCAATGCGCAGATACAATTTGCCTTGGGAGCGATTAGTGCGTCCTTTGTATTCTTTTTTGGATTGGGCTATGCAGCACGTTATTTGCAACCTATTTTTCAGCGTCCAAAAGCCTGGAAAATACTGGATGTACTCATTGGCTGTGTAATGTGGTCAATTGCAGTTTCTTTAGTGAACTGAATTGTTCTTTGCAGCAACTCTAAAGAAAAAGGCATGATATTTCTATTCATGCCTTCTTTGATTTTATGAAAGATCTTAAGCAGCCTGTAAAGCTTTCAAATCTTCTAAGACCTGTTCAGCATGGCCAGCGGCTTTTACCTTACGGTATTCTTTGACCAATTTGCCATTATGGAAAATGAAGGTAGAGCGCTCAATGCCCATCACTTTCTTACCATACATATTCTTTTCTTTAATGACATCAAAGTGTTTGCATAACACTTCTTCTTTATCACTGATCAGATTGATAGTCAGATTCTGTTTTTCAGTAAAGTTCTGGTGCACTTTAACCGAATCACGTGATACGCCCAGAATAGTCGTATTGAGCGCATCAAACTGATCTTTTAAACAAGAAAAACCGACTGCCTGAGTGGTACAGCCAGGTGTCGAATCTTTAGGATAAAAATAGATCACCAGCCATTCTGCATCCAGTTGGGCCAGATTAATTTCACCTGTAGTGGTCGGAAAAGTGTGCTCAAGTAAGCTGATCTCAGACATGATCTCTCCAATTTTTCTAAATTTTTTCAAAAAAATAAGCCACATTATAGTGGCTTATCCTAGAAAAACATCCGTCAGGATTATTTCTTTTGAGCGGCTTTATTGGCTTCTGCAGCAAGTGAATTTAATTTACCTGCGAGCTGTGGGCCTACACAAGACTGCACGTTCTGGCTTTGTTTTTTAACAAAGTCTAAAGTAGCAGGGTTTTTCTTCTGGTTAATGGTACTTTGAATCTGCCATTTTTGGGCTTGAGTCAATTTACCTTCCGCATCTACTTCACATGTACAAAGCTTGTTCACATCAGACTGAGTCAGTTTTTTGTACTTCACTGCCTGTTTGTATGGAATAGCACAGGCTTTAATTAAACCGTCACGTACATTTGAACTGCTTCCAGCATTTTTCATGGCAGTTGTGTATTCTTTTTTCATCGCCTCAAATTCTGCTTTTGCCTTAGCTTGATCATTATTTGCAAAAGATGCAGTTGAAAATAGGGCAGACAAAGAGAGTAGGCTAGTCGCAAGTAATTTGGCTTTAATATTCATAATATGGATTTATAACCTTGATCGATTTTAAAGGTAATAACGTGTCGGGTCTTCAACACCTGCATCAGCAAAACCTTGCTTGCGTAAACGACAACTGTCACATGTTCCACACGCACGTCCTTGGGCATCTGCTTGGTAGCAAGATACCGTTTGACTGTAGTCTACGCCATGTTCTAGGCCTAAGCGAATGATATTTGCTTTGGATAAATGTAACAAAGGTGTTTCAAATTTCAGGGCCTGACCTTCGACACCAACCTTGGTTGCAAGGCGTGCCATGTTGGCAAAAGCTTCGATAAATTCCGGGCGGCAGTCTGGATAACCTGAATAATCCACCGCATTAATCCCGATCACAATTGCCTCAGCACCGAACACTTCTGCAGCAGCCAAAGCATAAGATAAGAAGATGGTATTTCGTGCAGGTACATAGGTTACCGGAATACCTTCCTGCAATTGGTCTGGTACCTCAATGCTATGATCAGTAAGGGCTGAGCCGCCTAGGTTACCTAAATCAATATTGATGACACGATGTTCTACACCCGAGCGTTGAGCCAGTGCACGAGCTGCATCAAGTTCTGTAGTAGAGCGTTGGCCATACATAAAACTCAGTGCAATACATTCATAGCGTGCCTGCGCCCAAGCCAGACAGGTTGTTGAATCTAATCCGCCAGATAACAATACAATGGCACGAGGGCGCATAACAAATACTCCAATATAGTAAATTTACAAAAATTAACGACCAGTTTCATCATTCCATAACAACTTGTGCAGCTGCAGCTGGAAACGAACAGGGAGATGGTCTTCTAAAATCCATTGAGCCAGATCACGTGCCAATTGTGGCAAGCGTGCAGCTCCTTTTTCAACTGCAAATGCAGGGGAGAACCAGACTGTACTGACTTTTTCATTCAACTGGTACTGTTCTACCTGCTGTTTTGACCATTCATAATCTTCACGATTACAGATCACAAACTTAATCTGGTCATGCTGAGTCAAATGATCCAGATTTGTAAGCAAATTTCGTGCAACTTCACCTGAAGTTGGCGTTTTTAAATCCAGAACTTTGGATACCCGTGCATCCACTTTAGAAACATCTAATGCACCACTGGTTTCTAAAGAGACTTCACAGCCTAAATCTGCAAGTCGCTGTATCAGAGGTAGGGCGTTCGGTTGCGCTAATGGTTCACCACCGGTCACACAGACATAAGGCGTTTTAAAATCAAGCGTGGTCTGGATGATGTCATCTAAAGATTTACGCTCGCCACCTTCAAAAGAATAGGTAGTATCACAATACGTACAGCGCAGTGGACATCCGGTTAAGCGGATAAATACGGTCGGTAAACCTGCAGTATTGGCTTCACCTTGTAATGAATAGAAGATCTCCGTAATGCGTAAGCCCGCAGACGGATCAGAAACTGGAATTGCGGAAGATCGAAGCGTATTCATAACAACATTAACCACTGAAAAATAAATAACAATGTATAAAAATAAAAATCCCTACGATCATTGCTGACCGTAGAGACGAGGAGCGGTTGAAGCTCCGAGGAACACAAATGTGTCCTCTAGGTTAAGACATCTTAGTCTTCGCGAAGCAGATCGTTCAGGCTAGTTTTAGCACGAGTTTTCGCATCTACTTTTTTCACGATTACAGCTGCATATAAGCTGTATTTACCGCATTTAGATGGCAGGCTGCCTGATACCACAACAGAACCAGCAGGTACGCGGCCATAATGAATTTCGCCAGTTTCACGGTCATAAATCTTGGTGGATTGACCAATGAATACGCCCATTGAAATGACAGAACCTTCTTCAACGATTACGCCTTCAACGATTTCAGAACGTGCACCGATGAAACAGTTATCTTCAATAATAGTTGGATTAGCTTGAAGCGGTTCAAGAACACCACCGATTCCTACACCACCAGACAAGTGAACATTTTTACCGATTTGAGCACATGAACCTACAGTTGCCCAAGTATCGACCATTGTACCTTCATCTACATAAGCACCGATGTTCACATAAGAAGGCATCAGTACCACGTTTTTCGCCTGGAAAGAACCTTTACGCGCTACCGCCGGAGGAACAACACGTACGCCAGCAGCTTTAAACTGCTCGTCAGTCCAGTCAGAGAATTTAGTATCTACTTTGTCGTAGAAGCGAAGATCACAAGCTTCCATTGGTTTGTTATCGTTTAATTTAAATGATAACAATACCGCTTTCTTAATCCATTGATGAACAACCCATTCACCTTCGATTTTTTCAGCAACACGTAAAGTACCATTGTCCAGGCCAGCAATTACTTCCTCAACTGCTTGACGGATTTCAGCAGGACAGTCTGCTGCTGTGAAATTCGCACGGTCTTCAAACGCTTGTTCAATGATTGTTGAAAGCTGAGACATGATCTTCCTTCCAGAAAAAAATTTCCGATATTTTACACTATATTGCTCTAAAAAGATGGAAAACTAGGAAGGGTGCTGAATTAAATTCGCAAGTAAAGTGATTAGTATCCTTTTCGTATTTTAGATATGTACAAACATTGTTTAAAAAAGGCTTATCATTCAACAAGAAAAATTAATATGTATCAAAAAATAACAAAAGCTCAGCAAAACACGAATAAAAAATATTCATTGACTCCTTTATATTGAGCTCATCACGAATAACTAATGATGAAAAAAAAGTTCTTTTGAGGAGAGAAATAATGAAAGCTTTATATCAACTTTTAGCAGTATCCGTTCTAGCTGCCACAGCTGGATCTGTCATGGCTGCTGATGAAACAATCGTAACAGATGAAGGCGTAGCTGAATTCTCTTTCTTTAAACCTGCAGCTGTTCGTGCTGAAGTCGGTACTACCGGTTACGGTGGCGCGATCTCTTGGAATGCTAACCCTTATGTAGGTGTTACTCTAGGTTATAATGGTGGTGATATTTCTTGGACTGATGATTTATCAATCAACGGTAATAAATATGACCTGGATATGGACAATAACCTGACTTATTTGAACGCTGAAATTCGTCCTTGGGCGAACTGGTTCTATATGGCAGCAGGTGTGGCTTATATCGATAATGATTATGGTCTAGAACGTCGTCCGGGTACTAATGCGTCATTTACTGTAGATGGTTCACGTTTTAATGCAGGCACAACAGATGTTCGTATTAATGGTGATTTATCTTACAAAAACAATATCGCACCTTATGTAGGTCTTGGTTTCTCTCCAGCAATCACTAACCGTTGGGGTGTATTTGGTGAAATCGGTGCATACTACAATGGTAATCCTACTGTAAGTTTAGATGCTAATACAGCAGCTTTAGGTTTGGTTGGTGATGATGGCCGTACTTTAGCAGAAGCATTAGCTGAAGAACGTCGTGAAATTCGTGAAGATAATAAATACGAATGGCTTCCAGTAGCGAAACTGGGTGTAAGTTTCCGCTTCTAAGCTGTAGCTGCTAAGCCTAATAAAAAAAACGAGCTTCGGCTCGTTTTTTTTGTTTATTAAAAGCTATTGAAAATGATAGCCCAACTTCATACCGACGACCCAAACATCATTATCATCCACTGCAGATAAGCCTACGAACTGGGGTATAACAGCGTTTGAATTTGTTTTAGGCTTCTGGAATTTTAAATAATACAGTCCTGTAGCAATATCCCAGTGTTTTTGAAAATTCTGAAAATAGCCTAAACCAACTCCCCAATAACCATCACTCGGATTCAAGGTAGAAGCTGGATTTCCCGTACCTGAGTCCCATAGAATTTCAAAAGAATTAATCATAGAAGAAGGCCATTGATGGGCGATTCCAAATTTGGCCGACCATTGATCCTCTTGATAATCGATCATCTTGATATCTTTCACTTCAGGAAACTCCAGGGCGGCATAATCAATCACTGTACCGAATTTCGGCGGTTGAATGACAAAATCTTGCCAATTTACCCACCGTAAACCCGCATAAAAAATATTCTGGGAGGGAAGTCCGCTCTGAATATCTAAATTAATAGATTGAGGTGTTTGTATTTTCGTAAAGCTGGGCGTAGTTGTGCCGACTATAAGTGATTCTGTGATTTGCAGTTGATGATTTATGGCTGAACGATAAGTCAGCGAACTTCTAAAGAAATACTCAGGAGTTTGATAGCTCATTCCAGCGAGCCAACCCCAGTCAGCATTTTGTTCAAGCTGAACGTGATAACCATTAAAGACTGAAAAAGATTCACCTACCAAACTTAAATTACCTTCTAAGGTCTGATAACTCAGTCCTGCATAGAGATTCCAGTTTGGATCAGGCTGATATCCAAGAATGGAAGTCAGATTATGACTATCAAACTCAATATCGGCTGCTTCAATCTTTGTAGGTTCACCTGCAAAAATTGGACTATATTGATATGCAATATCGACATGGAAGGGCTGATCATAAATGAGTCCCCAAGAGATCTTTGGATGAAGTTGTAATTTTAATGCAGCATTCGCAACCAGTTGATTATTCGCAAGCTGACCCGTGGAAAAATCCTGAATACCTAATTGTTCTAATACTTCGGTATGCTGTACTTGACCGCTAACATTAGGATTCGTCCAGGCAAATGAGACTTCGGCATAATGATCCTTTTCAAAAAAGGACTGGATGGTTTGATTGGATTGTTCAAAAGCTGCTGCGAAACTTGTCCCGGAAAAAATCAGTCCACATCCCAAGAGGGAAAATTTGTAGCTCATCATTAATATAATTTATTTATTGAATTATATTGTAATTATGCTTGATTTTTAATGAAATAATCTACGGTTAAAATTAAAAAAAGAGGCAATACGCCTCTTCAAGTTAGAAAATTCAATCCATATTATTCATCTGGATAAGCCACTTTTTTCAGTGCCTTGATGTCCGCATCTGGTGAGCATAAAGAAATAAACTCATAACCATAACCACGTAATAAGTGGCCTTTACGTACGGCGATCCAGGTAGTATTTACTCCGAAAATATCGGTTTTAATCTGTTTCAGACGATAGTCACGTTCTGGATCATAAGCCAGATCATTGACAATGCCGACACCCATGTTGAGCTCTACATAAGTTTTAATCACATCGGCATCCAGAGCTGACATGACAATATCAACATCTACACCGGCTTCTTCAAAGGCTGAGTCGATTTTAGAACGGCCTGTGAAACCACCATGATAAGTAATAATCGGATAGCCAGCGAGGTCTTCAATACGTACCTGTTCTTTGCTATTTAGCGGGTGATTTTGCGGCGTAATAATACTGTGCTGCCAGTTGTAATAAGGCACACTCGCCAGATTTTCTTCAGTCGTTAAGGCTTCAGTCGCAATCCCGATATCTGCTTCACCCTGAAGTAGCATTTCAGTAATTTCCATTGGACTGGCTTGTTGCAAAATCAGATGAACTTTCGGAAATTCTTTTTTGAACTGATTCACGATCGGCGGTAATACATAACGTGCTTGGGTATGCGTCGTTGCAATCGTTAATGTACCTTCATCGACCTTGTTAAAGTCATCTGCAAGACGTTTAATATTGTCTGCATCAACCAGCATACGTTCTACAATACCAAGAAGTGCCTGACCTGGTTCAGTCAGTCCTAATAGGCGTTTACCTTTACGGATAAATAGCTGTACACCAAGCTCATCTTCTAAATCTTTAATATGCTTACTGACACCTGACTGCGAAGTGTAAAGCGCGGCTGAAGCTTCAGTTAAGTTAAAATTCTGTCTAACAGTTTCTCGAATAATTCTTAATTGTTGGAAATTCATAATTCTTTACCCTATAAGAGGATGGGGCATTTAAAAGCCCCATCTTGCAGCCTTACGCGACCTGGTTTTCAAATAAATGCAGATTTAATGCACTCAACCAAACAGTTTGATCCGGACGGAATTGATGAGCGCGGGCTTCTTCTGGTGTCAGTGAAATTTCAATCAGATTGCCTTGGCGGTCATTCAATTCTGCAACGACTTTTCCTGCAATCCAGAGTTCACGAATGAACGTGGCCTGAATCGCATTTTCTTGTGGTTGTACATGAATACGCAGTTCATCCGGGCGAGCGAAGACAATGACATTACCCTGAGCTGCCTGTTTAGCGGCATCGAACTGAATACGGTCTTCACCTAGCTGAATGATGCCGCCATTATTCTGGCCTTCGAAACGGTTAGCTTGTCCCAGGAAGTCAAACACGAATGGTGTTTTCGGTGTTTCATACACTTCACGTGGTGAACCGATCTGTTCCACATTACCTTTGTTCATCACTACGATTTGATCTGCAACTTCTAAGGCTTCTTCCTGATCGTGAGTGACGAAAATTGAAGTAATGTGCAGTTCATCATGCAGGGTACGTAACCAGCGGCGCAGTTCTTTACGGACTTTGGCATCTAGCGCGCCGAACGGTTCATCCAGTAACAGTACACGTGGCTCAACGGCTAGTGCACGAGCCAAAGCAATACGCTGACGCTGACCACCAGAAAGCTGAGCCGGATAACGGTCAGCCAGGAAGCCAAGTTGTACCAGATCAAGCAAGCGGGTCACGCGTTTTTTAATTTCAGCTTCTGATGGACGAGTAGAGCGTGGACGGACACGTAGACCAAATGCCACGTTGTCAAACACAGTCATGTGACGGAACAGGGCATAGTGCTGGAATACAAAACCCACTTCACGTTCACGAACGTGAACATTGGTTGCATCCTGACCTTCCAGAATCACCTGACCACCGTCAGCAGATTCCAGACCTGCAATGATACGCAATAGGGTAGTTTTACCACAGCCTGACGGGCCGAGCAGGGCAACCAGCTGACCATCCGGGAAATCCAGAGAAATGTTTTTCAGTGCATGGAATGCACCAAAGTGTTTTTCAATATTTTTAACTTGAATACTCATGTGGGCATTCCTTAAGAAACTGTTGAATCATCATTACGTTTGTCTTGTTTTTCCTGGCGCAGTTCGACCCAGGTTTTCAGAACCAGAGTCACAATTGCGAGGAGAGCCAGGAGCGATGACACGGCAAACGCAGCGCTAAAGGTATATTCGTTATATAGAATTTCGACGTGTAGCGGCAAAGTATTGGTTTCACCACGAATATGGCCAGAAACCACTGATACTGCACCGAACTCACCCATGGCGCGGGCATTACACAGAATTACGCCGTAAATCAGACCCCATTTGATATTTGGCAGGGTCACTTTCCAGAAGGTTTGCCAGCCAGATGCACCGAGTACAATCGCAGCTTCTTCTTCTTCAGTACCTTGCGCTTCCATTAAAGGGATCAGCTCACGTGCTACAAAAGGTACGGTAATAAATACAGTCGCTAAAACAATCGCAGGAACGGCGTAAAGGATCTTGATGTCATTATCCATCAACCAGCCACCCATCCAGCCTTGAGTACCGAAAATCAATACCAGCATCAAACCTGCAATAACAGGTGATACCGAGAAAGGCATATCGATAATGGTGGTTAAAACTGATTTACCTGGGAAGTTAAACTTCGCCACTGACCAGGCTGCAGCTACGCCGAATACTACATTCATCGGTACTGCGATCACAGCCGTTAGTAAAGTCAGTTTGACCGCAGATAAAGTATCTGGATGAACAAGGGCTTGCGTATATACGCCAACCCCTTGTTTAAATGCTTCAACAAAGACCAGAACCAAAGGCAGGATCAGGCAGCTTAAAAAGAAGATTAGTGCAATCGCAATCAGGGTATAACGTACCCAGGTCGGCTCACGAGTCGCATCGCGGGATTGCAGCTTTTCAGCCAGCGCATTGCTGTTGGTATTTAAACTCATCGTGCAGTTCTCCCGGTACGGCGGCTCGCCCAAGCTTGCAATAAGTTAATCAGGAAGAGCATTACAAAGGAAATGAGCAGCATCACTACAGCAATTGTGGTCGCACCGGCATAGTCATATTCTTCCAGACGGGAAATAATCATTAATGGCGCAATTTCAGTTTCAAAGGGCTGATTACCGGCAATGAAAATGACCGAGCCATATTCACCGACACCACGTGCAAAGGCCAAAGCAAAACCTGTGATCAGTGCTGGCAGCAGAATCGGGAAAATGACTTTGGTGACGATCTGAAAACGGTTTGCACCGAGTGCAGAAGCCGCTTCTTCCAGTTCAGTTTCTAAATCAGAAAGAACCGGCTGTACCGTACGGACCACAAAAGGAATACCGATAAAGATCAAGGCCAGGGTAATACCGATCGGGGTATAAGCCACCTTGATGCCGATTGGATCTAAATACTGACCAATCCAGCCAGTCGGTGCATATAAAGAAGTCAGAGCAATACCGGCAACTGCGGTTGGCAGGGCAAAAGGCAGATCGACCAGTGCATCGACAATACGTTTGCCCGGAAAGCTATAACGCACCAGACACCATGCCAGTAACAGGCCAAAAACTACATTAATCAAAGCAGCAATAATGGCTGAACTGAAGCTTAGCTGTAATGATTTCAAGATACGTTCAGAGCTCAGGATTTCCCATAAGCCTTCCCAGCCAATGCCGAGTGATTTAATAAAAACGGCAGATAGCGGGATCAGAACGATTAATGACAAATACGCTAGGGTAAAGCCTAGAGAAAGACCAAATCCTGGCAGCACTCGGGATCGCTGCGACATGATTACTCCTCAAAAGAGAGAATGCTGGTTAAAGTTAACCAGCGAAAATTAGAAAATAGAATCGGCACAAGCATAATTTGCAGGGACTAAAATGCAAATTTAAAATAATACTTGCTCTCATCAACTTTGCTGATATGGTGCATAGCCTTTTCTGAAATCAAATATTGTTCAATTTCAGGGAAAGAACCAAAACCGGAAGCAACATTGACATGGCCTACAGCTCCCAGATTAATCGGTTTGATCTTCCAGGCTTTCGCCAGAACCTGAGCATCTTCAAAACTTAGCCATGGATCATTTTCACTGATCAACAAAGTCGTTGGAGCCTGAATCTTGAGCTGCTGAAAATAGGCACTGTAATCTGTCTGGTTATCACGGGCAAAACCATTTTCCCCAAAACGTACCGGATTGGCAGGTGCAACCAGCACCAGATTTTTGACTTTAGTATTCAGTTCAGGATGCTGGGCCAGTGCTGCCACGCTGGTCAAACAGCCAAAGCTATGTGCCACAATTTGTACATCATCTGGAATGGCTTGCAGGGTTTTAACAAATTCTGCGACCCATACATCCAGTACCGGATGATTCCAGTCTTTTTGCTGCACCCGGGAGCAACGCATGAGCCGGTGTTGCAGGCAGGTTTGCCAGTGATTGTATTCACTGCCACCTACACCGGGAACAATAAGCGTATGAGTCATGTCGATGCTCCTGTATGAAATCAGCTTAAATTATTTTTTGCGCTGTTAGCTTTAACGATCTGGTCAAAAACACCACCATTTTCAAAGTGGGCTTTCTGTACTTTATCCCAGCCACCAAACTCCTGATCAATAGTCACCAGTTTTAATGGCTTAAAGACTTGGTTATATTTCGCCAGTATTTTTTCATTACGTGGGCGATAGAAGTTACGTGCTGAGATTTCCTGACCCAGTGGTGAGTAAAGGAAGTTTAAATAACCCTGGGCCAGGTATTTGTTGCCTTTTTTATTGGCATTCTTTTCAACAATCGCCACGGGTGGCTCAGCCAGAATTGACAGGGAAGGAGTCACAATTTCAAACTTGCCCGGTTGTTCACGAAGGGCTAAATGTGCTTCATTTTCCCAAGCCAGTAATACGTCACCGATGCCACGTTCAGCAAAAGTGGTGGTTGAACCACGGGCGCCTGAGTCAAGTACTTTGGTTTGTTTATAGATTTTACGAACAAATTCTTGTGCAGTTTTGTCGTTACCACCCGGTAAATGTTTGGCATATACCCAAGCTGCTAAATAGTTCCATCGTGCACCGCCTGAAGTTTTAGGATTTGGTGTAATAATCGCTACACCCGGTTTTACCAGATCACCCCAATCCTTGATGCCCTTTGGATTGCCTTTACGTACCAGGAATACGATGGTAGAAGTGTATGGTGTTGAGTTTTGTGGTAATTTTTTCTGCCAGTCTGCAGGTAACAGTTTGGCTTTTTCGACCAGTACATCAATGTCAGCGGCTAATGCCAACGTTACAACATCGGCATCCAGACCATCAATCACGGCACGCGCCTGTTTACCTGAAGCACCATGTGACTGTTTAAAGTTAATACTTTGGCCAGTACGGCTTTTCCAGTATTTACCAAATTCTTTGTTGACGTCTTCATAGAGTTCACGCGTCGGATCATAAGAGACATTCAAAAAGTCGCGTGCTGCAGCAGAAAACGAAGTTGCTGAAATAACAGCAGCAAGAACCCCTAGTTTTAGTTTTGTTGAAATGCTCATGTGAACCTCAAACTCTTACACGTTTTGTAACATGAGTGAAGAATAAACCTATTCTTTATGCATAAAAAATAATTAAAAATGAATTTTATATGAAAATATAAGATAAAAGATTTTATAAGTATTTGAAACAACAATAGCCTTATTCAATAAGGCCATTGCATAGACATTTATTATTACGATTTTGTGCTATTTGCCTTTACGATCTGATCAAAGATACCGCCATTGGCAAAGTGTTTTTTCTGTACCTTGTCCCAACCGCCAAACTCTTTATCAATAGTCACCAGCTTCAGCGATTTAAAGACATTGCTGTATTGTTTTAATACTGCCGCATTACGTGGACGGTAGAAATTCTTTGCAGCAACCGTTTGACCCGCAGGTGAGTACAGGTAGTTCAAATAAGCTTTAGCCAGATTTTCATTGCCATCTTTTTTAGCATTCTTTTCAACGATTGCCACTGGTGGCTCAGCCAGAATCGACAAAGAAGGGGTGATGATTTCAAACTTGCCAGGCTGTTCACGAATCGCCAGATGTGCTTCATTTTCCCAAGCCAGCAATACATCACCGATACCACGTTCAGCAAAAGTGGTGGTTGAACCACGTGCACCTGAGTCGAGTACTTTAGTTTGTTTGTAGATCTGGCGAACAAAGTCTTGAGCTTTAGTATCATTGCCGCCTGGCTGATGTTTCGCCCAGGCCCAAGCTGCTAAATAGTTCCAGCGCGCGCCACCAGAGGTTTTCGGGTTTGGTGTAATGATTTCTACGCCAGGTTTCACCAGATCGCCCCAGTCTTTAATGCCTTTAGGGTTGCCTTTTTTCACCAAGAAAACGATGGTTGAGGTATAAGGTGTTGAGTTTTGTGGGAATTTCTTTTGCCAGTCTTTAGGTAGCAGGCCACGAGCAGCGATTTCATCAATGTCTGCAGCTAGAGCCAAAGTCACGACGTCCGCATCCAGACCATCAATGACAGCACGTGCCTGTTTACCTGAACCGCCATGTGACTGTTTAAAGTTCACATCCTGACCAGTAGATTTTTTCCAGTAAGCACTGAATTCTTTATTAAAGTTATCGTACAATTCGCGAGTTGGGTCATAAGACACGTTCAGGAAGTCTTTTGCAGATACGCTAAAAGCGGTTGCTGAAATAAGTGCTGCCAATACCCCAATTTTTAATTTACGGATGTTCATATTTGCCTCAAATGTTTCTTTGTTTTGTTGGATGGGGCAAGAATAGCTGGAGATTTTTTGCATAAAAAATAATTAAAAACGAATTTTATGTGAGTAAAACAGATATATAGACGGAGCTTATATTTCATCGCTTTATCCGTCATCAGAGAGGCCTTAAAAGCATGTTGTATTTAAAAAATGCTCAACCCGTCAAAGATATAGATGTGCTGGATCGTGCCTTTCATTATGGTGATGGTTGCTTTACTACCGCGCGCATCCGTCGAAATCGGATCGAGTTAGCAGACCGTCATCTAGCCCGTTTAAGGATGAGCCAGCAAAAAATAAGTTTGCAGGCTGATCTGGACCTGATTGAAAAAAGTTTGCAAGCGTTATTGAAATCAGAAGCTGAACTGAACGGCACCTTAAAGATTGTACTGAGTCGTGGTATAGGACAGCGTGGTTATAGCCTGCCAGACCATCCGGCAGATCTTTGGGTGTTCTATTATCCGAAAACTGTACAGGACTTCAGTTATGAACAGATTCAGACGGGTGTATTGCAACAGGCCATTGGTCTCAGTATGCCGAATCTGGTGGGGCTGAAAACCTTAAACCGTCTGGAACAGGTTTTGCTTAAACAGGAAGCGGATCAGCATGGCTGGCCGGAAGCACTGGTAACTGATGTGCAGGGTACAATTGTTGAAGGGGTGAGCAGTAATTGCTTCATTCGTATAAACAATACATGGATTACACCAGAACTTCGTTATAATGGCGTCTTCGGTGTGATGCGTGCAGAAATTTTGCAACGTATGCAGGATCAGGGCATTATCTGTCAGCAGCGTGATGTGGAAATGGATGAAATTCCCCATATCGACAGTCTGTTTTTCTGCAATGCGCTCAGTCCGATGAAAATTGCCACTCAATTTGAGCAGCGTGCTTTAAATGTAGATGCTTGTATTGAACTTTTTAACCGTCTTCGATTGAATCAGATGCCTTATTAATATGTCAGCTTCCAAGTCTAAAACCAAAAAGAAAAATAATGCCAAACGCCCTGGTTTCATGAGAGGGATAGTTCTATTTCTAATCGGGATACTCCTGGTTCTAGGGTTAATCCTGAAAGCTAGCCTATGGAAAGATTATCCTGTAGAAGGTCCAAAACAGTTACTGGCAATTAGTAACGGTGAAACCTATTCTGGATTTATTGATCGGCTGGCCAAAGAAAATCATGTCAGCTTTCCGATTATTTTAAAGCTGTATCAGCGCATCATGATTCATGACACCATGAAGGCGGGTGTTTATGAAATTACTCAAGGTATGAGTATCCGTGCAGTGCTGGACATGATTTCCAATGCAGAAAATGCTCAGATGAACCGGATTCTGGTGATTGAAGGCACGACCTTTAAACAGCTGATTGATGCCTTAAAGAAAGATGATCTGGTGACTAAAGAAGTGGTGAATTTGCCAACCGATCAATTGCTCAAAGAACTTAATATTCCATTTAATCATCCTGAAGGTCTGTTTGCTCCGGATACCTATTTCTTTGCCAAAGGTGAAACGGATCGCAAGATTCTGACCGATCTTTATCAGCGCCAGATGAAGTCTCTGGATCAGGCTTGGGAAAAACGTGCTTCAGATCTGCCATATCAGAATAAATATGAAGCGCTGATCATGGCATCGATCATTGAAAAAGAAACCAGTCTGGATAGCGAGTTACAACAGGTGTCTGGCGTATTTGTGCGCCGTTTGAAAATTGGCATGCGTCTACAGACAGATCCAACCGTGATTTATGGTATGGGGGAGAATTACAAAGGTAATATTACTCGTCAGGATCTACGCACTCCAACACCTTATAACACCTATACCATGGCTGGCTTACCACCAACACCGATTGCCTTACCAAGCAAAAAAGCTATTGAAGCAGCGATGCATCCGGACAATTCACAAAATCTTTATTTTGTTGCAACGGGTAATGGTGGGCATAAATTCAGCAGCAGTCTGCAAGACCACAATAGAGCAGTGCAAGAATATCTCTCTGTTTTACGTTCAAAAAATAAGGAATGAGCATGTTTATCAGCTTTGAAGGCACTGAGGGTGTAGGGAAAACCACACTCATTCGTCGTATCTATGATGATTTTATTGCTCAAGGTAAAGAGGTCGTGTTGACCCGCGAGCCGGGTGGCACACCAATGGCAGAACAGATTCGTTCGCTGTTATTGGCCGTAAACCACGAAGAAGCGATGTGCCATGATACAGAGTTATTGCTGATGTATGCGGCACGTGCCCAGCATCTGGCACAAGTGATTTTACCCGCTTTAAATGCTGGAAAATTTGTCTTATGTGATCGCTTCAGTGATGCCAGTTTTTCCTATCAATGTGCAGGACGTGGACTCAGTGAAGACAAGCTGAATCTGTTAAATCAAAATTTTGTGGAACGTATGCCAGATATTACGTTCTGGCTGGATGCACCGATTGAACTGGGTATGAATCGCGCTCGTGCCCGAGGTGCGCTGGATCGGTTTGAGCAAGAGAAAGTTACTTTCTTTGAGAAAGTTCGCGCTGGATATGCAACACTATGCCAGCGTCATCCAGAGCGGATTAAATGTCTGGATGCAACTCAAACACCGGATCAGGTGTTTGAACAGGCGCTGTCTTATTTAAAATAATTTTATTCTAAAGATATTTTTGGCATACTTTTCTCTAGGGTGTGTTGACACTTTTAGCTTAAAAAAATAGCGAAGTAGTAAAATCAAATCGCCAAACCCAATTTTACTATTCGCTATGACTCGTACCATGCTGACAGATCAACACTGGCAAAAGTTGAAAG
>NZ_VPDM01000044.1:0-20005 GCF_013417645.1 Acinetobacter sp. YH12236 | reverse complement strand
CTCCATTCCTTAACGGTTACCGTCCACAGTTCTACTTCCGTACAACTGACGTAACTGGCGCGATTTCTTTGAAAGAAGGCGTTGAAATGGTTATGCCTGGTGACAACGTAGAAATGTCAGTAGAACTGATCCACCCAATCGCAATGGACCCAGGTCTACGTTTTGCGATCCGTGAGGGTGGTCGTACAGTTGGTGCTGGTGTAGTTGCTAAAGTAACTGCATAATCATAGAATAGAAAATAAGCTGGAGTTTCGGCTCCAGTTTATCTACAGGCCAGTAGTTCAATTGGTAGAGCGTCGGTCTCCAAAACCGAATGTTGGGGGTTCGAGTCCCTCCTGGCCTGCCAAGTTTTTTTCAAAAGACGCTTGATGTCGGCAAAACTGGTCATATAATAAGTCGCGAAACCTACGACGAGTACAAAAATGTCGAATGATAAATCACGCGACGCATTAAGCGAAGCGGCAATTCCTCAAAGAAATAATCCTGCTGTAGATGTAAGTTCTGGTTCTCCATTAGACATTGTTCTATGGGTTATCGCCTTGATTTTATTGGTCGGTGCTATGATGGTAAACCAATATTTACCTGCATACTGGGCGCCTGCGAATGATATTTGGGTGCGCGTTGGGGTAATTTTGGCTTGTATCGTTGTGGCATTCGGTTTATTATACGCCACCCATCAAGGCAAAGGCTTTGTTCGTCTTCTTAAGGATGCACGAATCGAGTTACGTCGAGTGACCTGGCCTACCAAACAAGAGACTGTGACCACATCTTGGCAAGTACTTGTTGTAGTCGTAATTGCATCCATCTTATTGTGGTGTTTTGACTATATTTTAGGCTGGTTAATGAAGTTTATTATCGGGTAAGAGAGCTATGAAACGTTGGTACATTATTCATGCCTATTCAGGTTATGAAAAACAAGTGATGCGTTCGCTTAATGATCGAATCCAGCGTAGCGCTGTTGCCGATAGCTTTGGTGAAGTCCTTGTTCCTACCGAAGAAGTGGTAGAAATGAAGGATGGCAAGAAGCGTAAATCAGAGCGTAAGTTCTTTCCTGGCTATGTATTAGTCGAAATGGAAATGAACGATGACACTTGGCACATCGTGAAAGAGTGTCCAAAAGTGCTTGGTTTTATTGGTGGTACGGCTGAAAAACCGGCTCCAATTACGCAAAAAGAAGCTGATGCAATCCTTGCACGTGTACGCAATACTGGTGAAGCACCGCGTCCTAAGACCATGTTTGAACCAGGCGAAGAATTACTCGTAATTGACGGTCCATTTACTGACTTTAAAGGTGTGGTGGAAGAAGTGCTTTACGACAAGTCACGCTTAACGCTGACGATTAACGTATTTAACCGACCAACTCAGGTTGAACTGGAATTTCGCCAAGTCGAAAAAACAGTTTAATTTGTTCGGGTTGAAAACGCCTGATTTGCGTGCAAATCAGGCATTGTTGTTGTAACGGTATCGTTACTTGAAATCATTGGGGAGCCTAACGGCGTTTGCACCCAGAGGTAATTTGAAATGGCTAAGAAGATTGACGGCTATATCAAGCTGCAAGTTCCAGCTGGTAAAGCGAATCCATCTCCACCGATTGGTCCTGCACTAGGTCAACGTGGTGTTAACATCATGGCATTCTGTAAAGAATTCAATGCTGCTACACAAAAAGTTGAAGCTGGTCTACCAATTCCAGTCGTGATCACTGTGTACAACGACAAGTCGTTCACATTCATCATGAAAACTCCACCTGCTGCTGTTCTTCTTAAGAAAGCTGCTGGTATCCAAAAGGGTTCTTCTGTACCTAACAAAACTAAAGTTGGTAAGTTGACTCGTGCTCAATTGGAAGAAATCGCGACTACTAAAGAACCAGACTTAACTGGTGCTGATTTAGACGCGCGTGTACGTACCATCGCTGGTTCTGCACGTTCTATGGGCTTGGAAGTGGAGCTATAAGACATGGCAAAGTTAACTAAACGTCAAAAAGCCATTGCTGCTGCTGTAGAAGCACAGAAAGTTTACACTTTAGAAGAAGCTGTAGAAGTTCTTACTAGCCTTCCAGCTGCGAAATTCAAAGAATCTTTGGACATCGCTGTAAACCTGGGTGTTGACCCTCGTAAATCTGATCAGGTTGTTCGTGGCGCGACTACTCTTCCTGCAGGTACTGGTAAAACTGTACGCGTAGCTGTATTTGCTCAAGGCGCTGCTGCTGAAGCTGCGAAAGAAGCTGGTGCAGACGTTGTTGGTTTCGACGATCTTGCTGAAAGCATCCAAGGCGGAAACCTTGACTTCGACGTAGTGATTGCTGCTCCTGATGCAATGCGCGTTGTTGGTAAACTGGGTACGATTCTTGGTCCACGTGGCTTAATGCCAAACCCTAAAGTTGGTACTGTAACTCCTGACGTTGCGACTGCAGTTAAAAATGCAAAAGCTGGTCAAGCGCGTTACCGTGTAGACAAAGCAGGTATTATCCACGCTGCGATCGGTCAAGTAGGTTTCTCTGCTGAAGCTGTTCGTCAAAACGTTGAAGCTCTTGTAGCTGACCTCAAGAAAGCAAAACCTGCTACTTCTAAAGGTGTTTACATTCAAAAGATCACTCTAAGCTCTACTATGGGTCCTGGTCTGATCGTTGATGTAGCAAACGTTTCTAAATAAGTTATAAACTTATACAGAATTTTAAAGCCCTGAGTAAGTTTTAAAGCACTGCTTTAAAACTTACGCAAGAAGAAACTGGTTTCGGACTACTTGCGAACTTAGGCAGACTTTGAATTGATAAATGTAAATTTATCAGCGTCAAAGACCTCAGGCGAGGGGAGTTTTATGCTTTCCTCTTAATACTCCAGCCTGCGTAGACGCGGTGGTGTGATTTGTTCATCCTCCGCGTGTGATTTCAGAGATGAATTCACGAATTGGGAGTGTGCTTGTGATCAGGCACATAAATCACCGTTAGGAGGTTTTACAATGGCTCTTCTTATTGAAGGCAAAAAACAGATCGTAGCTGAAGTAAGTGAAATTGCTTCTACTGCATTTGCCGCTGTTGTTGCTGACTACCAAGGTTTAACAGTTGAGCAATTAACTGCTCTTCGTGTTGAAGCTCGTAAACTAGGTGTTAAAACACGTATCGTGCGTAACACTCTGGCTAAACGCGCTCTTCAAGATACTCAATTCAATATCTTGAACGACAGCCTTGTTGGCCCAACAATCTTAGCTTTCTCGACTTCTGAAGACGACATGGGTGCAGCTGCACGCTTGTTCGAAGAATTCGCAAAAACTAACAAAGCATTCGAACTTAAAGCTGCTGCATTTGATGGCAAAGTTTACGAAGGTGCTGAAGTTAGCGTAATCGCGAACCTTCCGAACCAAGAAAAAGCGCTTACTATGCTTGCAAACGTTCTTCAAGCTCCTATTTCGAAATTGGGTCGCCTTATTACTGCGCTCAAAGAGAAAAACGAGTCAGAAGCTGCATAAGCTTAAATTTATTTCCACACCATTCAATTTCCATTTGGAGTTATTCTCATGGCTTTAACTAACGAAGAAATCCTAAACGCAGTTGCAGAAAAAACTGTTCTTGAACTTGTTGAACTAATCTCTGCTTTCGAAGAGAAATTCAACGTATCTGCTGCTGCTGTTGCTGTTGCTGCTGCTCCTGGCGCTGCTGCTGCTGCTGAAGAGCAATCAGAATTCAACGTTGAGTTGACTTCTTTCGGTGGTAACAAAGTTGCTGTAATTAAAGCAGTTCGTGAAGCTACTGGTCTTGGCTTGAAAGAAGCTAAAGACATGGTTGAAGGCGCACCTACAGTTCTTAAAGAAGGCGTTTCTAAAGAAGAAGGCGAAGAGCTTAAGAAAAAACTTGAAGAAGCTGGTGCTACAGTTACTCTTAAGTAATTTCTTAAAGGAGCCGGTTTTTTTATAATCGGCTCCAAAAATTGGCTGATGGCTCTTGGGTCATCAGCCTTTTTGCGTTACAATAATCGGCTCGATTTTTGTTTGCATGAGATATTATTCATACAAATTAAAAATAAACATAATGAACAAACGCTTACCAATATTTTTCATTAAAAAAATATTGTTAAGCGTTTTAATACCACTAAAAATTGCAGCATTTGTAAAGAGTGGTGGCCATATCGGCCAGCGTAATTCCTTCTGAGCCCGTTCTGCAGGCGGGCTTGGTTTACACTTTCCGAGGACTCCAGATGGCATACTCATATACCGAAAAGAAACGGATCCGTAAGAATTTTGGTAAATTGCCTAGCGTCATGGATGCTCCGTACCTGCTCGCGATTCAAGTCGACTCGTACAGAACATTCTTACAAGATGGCAAATCACCAAAAAACCGCGAAGATATCGGTCTCCAAGCCGCATTTCGTTCAGTTTTTCCTATTGAAAGTTATTCTGGCAATGCTGCTTTAGAATTCGTTGAGTATAGTCTTGGTAAGCCTGAGTTTGATGTACGCGAATGTATCCTTCGTGGCTCAACTTATGCAGCACCAATGCGCGTAAAAATTCGTTTGATCCTGAAAGATCGCGAAACTAAATCAATCAAAGACGTACGTGAACAAGAAGTCTACATGGGCGAAATGCCGCTTATGACAGACAACGGTACTTTCGTCATTAACGGTACCGAGCGTGTAATCGTATCGCAATTGCACCGTTCACCGGGCGTATTCTTTGACCACGATAAAGGCAAAACTCACTCAAGCGGTAAAGTCCTTTATTCAGCTCGTATCATTCCTTACCGTGGTTCATGGTTAGACTTTGAATTCGATGCCAAAGACCTGGTCTACGTACGTATTGACCGTCGTCGTAAATTGCTTGCGACTGTGGTGCTTCGTGCGCTGGGTTATGCCAACGAACAAATTCTCGACATGTTCTACGAGAAAGTACCTGTGTATCTGGACATGGGTAGCTACCAGATTGACCTTGTTCCAGAGCGCCTGCGCGGCGAAATGGCACAGTTCGACATTGCTGACAAAGACGGCAAAGTCATTGTTGAACAAGGTAAACGTATTAACGCACGTCATGTACGTCAAATGGAAGCATCTGGTCTTGAGAAGCTTTCTGTTCCTGATGAATACCTGTACGAACGTATCACTGCTGAAGACATCCCACTGAAAGATGGTGATGTGATTGCAGCCAATACTGTTCTAAGCCATGAAATTATGGTGAAAATTGCAGAAGGCGGCGTGAAACAGTTCAACATCCTGTTCACTAACGATATCGACCGTGGTCCATTCATTGCGGATACATTACGTGCTGATACCACAGTAAGCCGTGATGAAGCACTTGTAGAAATCTACAAAGTCATGCGTCCAGGTGAGCCACCAACAAAAGAAGCTGCTGAGAACCTGTTCAACAACCTGTTCTTCTCTTCTGAGCGTTATGATCTGTCTCCAGTCGGCCGTATGAAGTTTAACCGTCGTTTGGGTCGTCCTTACGAAGTGGGTACTGATCAGAAGTCACGCGAAGTTGAAGGCATTCTCTCGAATGAAGATATCACTGATGTATTAAAAACATTAGTAGAAATCCGTAACGGTAAAGGTGAAGTCGACGATATCGACCACTTGGGTAACCGTCGTGTTCGTTCTGTGGGTGAAATGACTGAGAACCAATTCCGTGTAGGTCTGGTTCGTGTAGAACGTGCTGTTAAAGAACGTTTGTCTCAAGCTGAAACTGATAATCTGTCTCCGCAAGACCTGATCAATGCGAAGCCAGTGGCTGCTGCAATCAAAGAATTCTTTGGTTCAAGCCAGTTGTCTCAGTTCATGGACCAAAACAATCCGTTGTCTGAAATTACACACAAGCGTCGTGTATCAGCACTTGGGCCTGGTGGTTTGACTCGTGAACGTGCGGGCTTCGAAGTACGTGACGTACATCAAACTCACTATGGTCGTGTATGTCCAATTGAGACTCCTGAGGGTCCAAACATTGGTTTGATCAACTCTCTGTCTGTTTACGCCAAATGTAACAACTTCGGTTTCCTGGAAACTCCATACCGTAAAGTGGTTGATGGCCGCGTAACTGATGACGTTGAATACCTGTCTGCGATTGAAGAAGTAGGTACTGTGATTGCACAGGCCGACTCTGCAGTAGATAAAGACGGCAACCTGTCTGAAGAATTCGTTTCTGTACGTCACCAAGGTGAATTCGTACGTATGCCTCCTGAAAAAGTGACGCATATGGACGTATCTGCTCAACAGGTTGTATCTGTAGCAGCATCACTGATTCCGTTCCTTGAGCACGATGACGCCAACCGTGCATTGATGGGTTCGAACATGCAACGTCAGGCTGTTCCTACGTTAATCGCTGACAAACCACTGGTTGGTACCGGTATGGAAGCGAACGTAGCACATGACTCTGGTGTATGTGTAATCGCGAAACGTGGTGGTCGTATTGAATTTGTTGACGCTTCGCGTGTCGTGATTCGTGTCAACGAAGACGAAATGGTTGCAGGCGAAGCAGGTGTAGATATCTATAACCTGATCAAATACACACGTTCTAACCAGAACACTTGTATCAACCAGAAAGTTCTTGTGAACCTGGGCGATAAAGTAGGTCGTGGCGACGTTCTGGCTGACGGTCCATCAACTGATGGTGGTGAGCTAGCATTGGGTCAAAACATGCGTGTAGCGTTCATGACTTGGAACGGTTACAACTACGAAGACTCGATCTTGTTATCTGAGCGTGTTCTTCAAGAAGACCGTTTAACGTCTATTCACATCCAGGAACTTTCATGTGTTGCACGTGATACCAAACTGGGTGCTGAAGAAATTACTGCCGATATCCCGAACGTGGGTGAAGCAGCGCTTTCTAAACTGGACGAGTCAGGTATCGTTTACATCGGTGCTGAAGTGACCGCGGGTGACATCCTGGTAGGTAAAGTAACGCCTAAAGGTGAAACTCAGTTAACTCCTGAAGAAAAACTGCTTCGTGCAATCTTCGGTGAAAAAGCGGCTGACGTAAAAGACTCTTCTTTACGTGTTCCATCGGGTACTAAAGGTACTGTGATCGACGTTCAAGTGTTTACACGTGACGGTCTTGAGAAAGACGAACGTGCTCAGGCAATTGAAAAAGCTCAGCTGGATGCTTACCGTAAAGACTTGAAAGAAGAATACAAAATCTTCGAAGAAGCAGCACGCGAACGTATTGTCCGTCTGTTGAAAGGTCAGGAATCTAACGGTGGCGGTACTACTAAACGCGGTGACAAACTGTCTGAAGAATTGTTATCTGGTTTAGAGCTGGTTGATCTGCTTGATATCCAACCAAGTGATGAAGCAATTGCTGAACGTTTAACTCAAATTCAAGTGTTCTTAAAAGAGAAGAGCCTTGAAATTGATGAGAAATTTGCTGAGAAAAAACGCAAACTTTCTACAGGTGACGAACTGACAACTGGCGTATTGAAAGTTGTTAAGGTTTACCTGGCCGTTAAACGTCGTATCCAGCCTGGTGATAAGATGGCGGGTCGTCACGGTAACAAGGGTGTAGTTTCTAACATCCTGCCTGTTGAAGACATGCCGCACGATGCCAATGGTGTACCAGTAGATATCGTACTGAACCCGCTCGGTGTACCATCACGTATGAACGTCGGTCAGATTCTGGAAACTCACTTGGGTATGGCTGCTAAAGGTCTTGGCGATCAAATCGATAAGATGCTGAAAGAACAGCGTACAGTTCTTGAACTGCGTGATTTCCTAGACAAGATTTATAATAAGGTTGGCGGTCAGCAAGAAGATCTTGACAGCCTGACTGATGAAGAAATCTTGAAACTGTCTGGTAACTTGCGTAAAGGTGTTCCTCTGGCAACTCCAGTATTTGATGGTGCTGAAGAAGGTCAGATCAAAGAATTACTTGAGCTTGCTGGCTTGTCACGTACGGGTCAAACTGTATTGTATGATGGCCGTACTGGTGAACGTTTTGACCGTCCTGTAACTGTAGGTTACATGTACATGCTGAAACTGAACCACTTGGTTGACGACAAGATGCATGCGCGTTCTACTGGTTCTTACTCTCTAGTAACGCAACAGCCGCTTGGTGGTAAAGCACAATTCGGTGGTCAGCGTTTCGGTGAGATGGAAGTCTGGGCACTGGAAGCATACGGTGCAGCATATACGCTTCAAGAAATGCTTACTGTGAAGTCGGATGACGTTGAAGGCCGTACCCGTATCTATAAGAACATTGTAGATGGTAACCATTATATGGACCCAGGTATGCCTGAATCGTTCAACGTATTGACCAAAGAGATCCGTTCTTTAGGTATCAACATTGAACTGAAAAATGGTGACTAAGAAATCTCCCCCGACCCCTCTTTAAGAAAAAGGGGAGAAAGTCCCCCTTTATAAAGGGGGATTTAGGGGGATTTTTGAGATTCCCGAATTTCAGTAAAAAACAATATTTGTGACCCAGTCGGGAAGTGAAAATCTCCTCGACACACGGAGAAAAAAATTGAAAGACTTGCTCGATATCATGCGCAAAAAGACGGATTCCGACGGTCATGCTCCAGTAGAGTTTGATCGCATCCGTATTGGTCTTGCGTCACCAGAAATGATTAAGTCGTGGTCTCATGGTGAAGTTAAAAAGCCAGAAACCATTAACTACCGTACGTTCAAACCAGAACGTGACGGTTTATTCTGTGCCAAAATCTTTGGTCCAGTAAAAGATTACGAATGCTTGTGTGGTAAATACAAGCGTATGAAATACAAAGGCGTCATTTGTGAAAAATGTGGCGTTGAAGTAACAACTGCGAAAGTTCGTCGTGAGCGTATGGGTCACATCGAACTAGCTTCTCCAGTTGCACACATCTGGTTCCTGAAATCACTGCCTAGCCGTATTGGTCTTCTTTTAGACATGACGCTACGTGATATCGAACGCGTATTGTATTTCGAATCTTATGTTGTAACTGACCCAGGTATGACTCCATTTGAGAAATACCAACTTCTTAACGATGAAGAATATTTCAATGCGTTAGAAGAACACGGTGATGAATTCACTGCGAAAATGGGTGCAGAAGCGGTTCAAGACTTGCTTAAAGATATCGATCTTGAAGCTGAAATTGCGCGTCTTCGTGAAGAAATTCCAAACACAACTTCAGAAACTAAGCTTAAAAAAGCCTCTAAGCGTCTGAAATTGATGGAAGCATTCAACGATTCGAATAACAAGCCAGAATGGATGGTGATGAACGTACTTCCTGTACTTCCACCAGATCTTCGTCCGCTTGTACCACTTGAAGGTGGTCGTTTCGCGACTTCTGATTTGAACGACCTTTACCGTCGTGTGATCAACCGTAACAACCGTTTAAAACGTCTTCTTGACCTTGCGGCTCCAGACATCATCGTACGTAACGAAAAACGTATGTTACAAGAGTCTGTAGACGCATTGCTGGATAACGGTCGTCGTGGTCGTGCAATTACAGGTTCTAACAAACGTCCGCTTAAATCTTTGGCAGATATGATCAAAGGTAAACAAGGTCGTTTCCGTCAGAACTTGTTGGGTAAACGTGTCGATTACTCTGGTCGTTCGGTAATTACCGTAGGTCCAAGCCTGCGTTTACACCAATGTGGTCTTCCTAAGAAAATGGCGCTTGAACTGTTCAAGCCATTCATCTTTGCGAAGCTGCAAGCATCTGGTCAAGCAACAACCATTAAAGCTGCGAAGAAAATGGTTGAACGTGAAACTCCAGAAGTTTGGGATGTTCTTGCCTCTGTGATTCGTCAGCATCCAGTAATGTTGAACCGTGCGCCGACCCTTCACCGTCTAGGTCTTCAAGCATTTGAACCTATTCTGATTGAAGGTAAAGCGATCCGTCTTCACCCGCTCGTATGTGCTGCGTTCAACGCCGACTTCGATGGTGACCAAATGGCGGTACACGTACCATTAACACTTGAAGCTCAGTTAGAAGCTCGTGCGTTAATGATGTCGACCAACAACATTCTGTCTCCAGCGAACGGTGAGCCAATCATCGTACCGTCTCAGGATGTTGTCTTGGGTCTTTACTACATCACTCGTGATGCGGTAAATGCCAAAGGTGAAGGCATGGTGTTTGCGGACACTGACGAAGTGAACCGTGCGCTTGCGACTGGTCAGGTGGATATGCACGCTCGCGTGAAAGCACGTGTACACCAAACCGTGATCAACGAAAACGGCGAACGTGAACAGCAAACGATTATCGTAGATACAACTCCTGGTCGCTGTCTGCTTTGGGAAGTTGTGCCTGAAGGTATGGACTTCCAGCAAATTAACGTTGAGATGACTAAAAAGAACATCTCTAAGTTAATCAACTCTTGCTACCGTAAACTGGGTCTGAAAGACACTGTTATCTTCGCTGACCAATTGATGTACCTTGGCTTCCGTCAAGCGACTCGTTCTGGTGTTTCTGTAGGTATGGAAGACATGGTCATTCCACCACAAAAACAAGCGATTATCGGGAAAGCCGAAGCTGAAGTTCGTGAAATTGAACAACAGTTCGAACAAGGTTTCGTAACTGCCGGCGAACGTTATAACAAAGTGGTCGATATCTGGGCGCGTACTAACGACCAGGTAGCGAAAGCGATGATGGACAACTTGTCATTCACAACTGTTAAGAACAAACAGGGTGAAGACGAGAAACAGAAATCATTCAACAGCATCTACATGATGTCTGACTCTGGTGCCCGTGGTTCCGCAGCTCAGATTCGTCAGTTGGCTGGTATGCGTGGTCTGATGGCGAAACCGGATGGTTCGATCATTGAGACACCAATTAAAGCGAACTTCCGTGAAGGTCTGACAGTACTTCAGTACTTCATTTCAACACACGGTGCGCGTAAAGGTTTGGCCGATACAGCACTGAAAACAGCGAACTCTGGTTACCTGACTCGTCGTTTGGTAGACGTTGCGCAAGACTTGGTTATCACTGAGCCGGATTGTGGTACGTTGTCTGGTCTTGTCATGACTCCGTTCATTCAAGGCGGCGACGTGATCGAGAACCTGGGTACTCGAGTACTGGGTCGTGTAGTTGCTGAAGATGTGAAACGTGCGGGTACTGAAGAAGTTATTCTGCCGCGTAACACATTGATCGATGAAAAACTTGCAAACTACCTGGAAGAGCAAGGTGTCGATGAAGTTAAAGTACGTTCAGTCGTATCTTGTGAATCTACTTTCGGTGTTTGTGCGAAATGTTACGGTCGTGACCTTGCACGCGGTCACTTGGTAAACCCAGGTGAATCTGTGGGTGTTATGGCTGCTCAGTCAATTGGTGAGCCGGGTACACAGTTAACCATGCGTACCTTCCACGTAGGTGGTGCTGCGAGCCGAACTTCTGCTGCAAACAGCGTACAAGTTCGTAATAAAGGTACTGTACGTTTCCATAACGTAAAAACTGTACAACATGCCAAAGGTCACTTGGTATCAACTTCACGTTCAGGTGAAATCGGTATTGCAGATGACTTAGGCCGTGAACGTGAACGTTACAAACTGCCATATGGTGCGTCTATCTTGCTGAAAGATGGTGAAGCTGTAGAAGCAGGCGGTATCGTAGCGACTTGGGATCCGCATACACATCCACTGGTTACAGAAGTAGCTGGTAAAGTTCGCTTCAGCCAGATTGCTGATGGTGTAACTGCAACATCGAAAACTGATGATGCAACTGGTATGACCACTGTTGAAATCTTGCCTGTAACAGCACGTCCTGCTTCTGGTAAAGATTTACGTCCAGCTGTTGTGCTTGACACAGTAGACGGCGGTGAACAGTTCTACTTCTTGCCACAAAACACCATTCTTTCTGTCCGTGATGGCGAAACAATTGGTGTGGGTGACGTAATTGGTCGTGTACCACAAGAATCTTCACGTACTCGTGATATTACCGGTGGTCTGCCACGTGTTGCTGACTTGTTCGAAGCACGTAAACCGAAAGAACACGCAATCCTTGCAGAAGTGTCAGGTGTTGTAAGCTTCGGTAAAGAGACTAAAGGTAAAAACCGTCTGGTCATTACTCCAGATGACGGTTCAGAGATTTACGAAGAGCTGATTCCGAAATGGCGTACCATTAACGTGTTCGAAGGCGAACATGTGAACCGTGGTGAAACTATTTCTGATGGTCCACAGAACCCGCATGACATCTTACGTCTGAAAGGTGAAGTGGCGTTGACCAACTACATCGTGAACGAAGTTCAGGACGTTTACCGTCTGCAAGGTGTAAAAATCAACGATAAACACATCGAAGTGATCGTACGTCAAATGCTGCGTAAAGTGGACATCACTGACGGTGGCGATACAAGCTTCATCAAAGGTGAACAAGTGGATTACATCCGTGTGATGCAAGAGAACCAAGCTGTTCTTGCGCAGAACAAGTTCCCTGCGAAGTTTGAACGTCAATTGATGGGTATTACCAAAGCGTCGCTTTCTACTGACTCGTTCATCTCTGCTGCATCGTTCCAGGAAACTACTCGTGTGTTAACTGAAGCGGCTGTAACAGGTAAAGAAGATGATCTACGCGGTCTGAAAGAAAACGTAGTTGTAGGTCGTCTGATCCCAGCGGGTACAGGTCTGGCTTACCACTTAGAGCGTCGTCGTCAAGAAGCAGAAGCTGCAGAATTTGAACTGCACAATGACTTCTCCGATGTAGACCAAGCGTTGAGCCAAGCATTCAGCGATGAATTTAACGGTCTGTAATTAGCCGCTAAATCATTTTAAAAAGCCACCTTCGGGTGGCTTTTTTATTTCTCAAATTATATATATTTATATCGCTAGAAAAGGTCAGATTGTCTGGAAGTTACTTGTCCTAAATATAGATAAATCATCAGCAAAACATGATCTTTCATGCGCTCTTTACAAAATAAATCATGAGGGTTTCAAGATTTAACATCTTGTTATGAATCGCTCCTTAAAATCAGGTTAATCTTAAGTCAAAGCACGAAGGAAGGCCAAGATCATGAAAAAGTTAATGAGCGTAATGGCTGTTGCAACTATCTCCACTTTTATGTTGGCAGGCTGTGAAAATATGTCTGCTAAAGATCAGCGTATTGGCGCAGCTGCGCTCGGTGGTGCAGTGGGTGGTGGTGTAGGTAACAGAGTAGGTGGTGGTGTTGGTGCAGCAGTTGGCGGTGGTGCCGGTGCAGCAGTCGGTAGTAAAGCTCAAGGTGGTTCAAACCGTAATGCGACCTATAGTGGTGTCGGTGGTGCTGTAGGTTCTGCAGTGGGTAAAAGCATCTTTGGCGGTACAGGTGGGGCTGCAATTGGTGGTGCCATCGGTGGTGGTGCTGGTGCAGCGATCGAACAGAATAACCGTCGTCGTTAATCGACAGAACTATCCTCCAGATCGATTTAAAAGCGCCTCAATGGCGCTTTTAGTTTATTCAATTTCGTTATTTAGCTTCTCGAGGCTTGCCTTTGCTCTGTTTAAGGCGGATATAAACGGTCTTTTGTACCTCAGCGATACGCACACCGGAATCATCATAAATATTAAGCTGATACTGGCGATAAACCGGACTATGGTTAGCTGCCAGTTCTTTTACTGTTTGTACTTCCTGCTTGGAAATCCGGATGTCAGCATAGACTGTTCCGCGTCCTGGCGCCAGAAACTGAATGGTAGAGCTTTTATCCCAAACAATGTATTTCGGACCAAGATGATGCATCAGCAATAACATATAAAAAGGGTCGACCATGGAATACAGGCTGCCACCAAAATGTACTCCCACAATATTCTGATTCTTGCGAGTCAGTGGCATTTTCACGCGAACGTGATAATTGGCAAAGTCCATTTCATCAATGACAATGCCTGCTCCACGATAAGGGGCATAGCGATTCAGGATAAATTTGGATAATAAAGGCAGTTGCTGAATTTTTCGTAATAGGCTCATGCGGATATTCTTTTTTCTGGTCTTGTATGCATACTAGAACAACAAAAATAAGCTGGCATTGATAAATCGTGCCTATTTCAACAATAAAAGAGTCAATCAGCGAATAAGGATACATCTATGCAAAGACATAGCCAGTGGGTAGATACCAGCGATCATCAACGTCTCTATGTGAAAACCTGGGGTGAGCCTGAGCGACCGGCTTTGGTGCTGGTTCATGGTTATCCTGACCATCAGGATGTTTGGGAAGCGGTAATTTCTCACCTCGTTCAGGATTATTTTGTGGTGACCTATGATGTGCGCGGAGCAGGAGACTCCAGCGTTCCCAAGAAAATTCGGGATTATCGTCTGGAACGTCTGTGTGCAGATTTAGAGCAAGTGGTCGATCAGGTCTTGCCAGGACGAGCTTTCCACCTTGCAGCTCATGACTGGGGGTCAATCCAGGCTTGGGAAGCAGTCACCGAACCTAAATTTAAAGGCCGGATTTTGTCTTTTAGCACCATGTCAGGTCCATGTCTGGATCATGCTGCTTTCTGGATGCGTGAACAGTTTAAACAGTATAAGGCCAAGTTTTTTAAACAGATGACCAAGTCTTGGTATATCGCGGTATTCCAGCTACCTTTTATAGCACCTACAGCATGGAATTTCTTTAATGCAGAACGTTGGGGCAAAATGATCAGTCAGCTGGAACAGCAGGATAATCTGCCGCTAAACCAGAATATTGTCAAAGACGGCAAATATGGCGTCAATCTGTATCGGGCGAACTTTCTACCACGTTTATCTCGACCTAGACAGCGTTTTGCGATCTGTCCGGTACAGGCAATTGTGCTCAAAAAGGACCAGTTTGTTGGCCCGGATCTGATTGATGAAATGTCAAAATGGGTGGAAGATTTTTCCCGGGTAGAACTGAATGCCAATCACTGGGCTATCCTAAGCCAGCCGGAACAGGTGGCTCATCTGATTCATAATTTTATTCAGCAGAAATTAACAGCGACCATCTGATACGGAGATTGGGAACGTGACTCGGCAAGGGATAAGTGGAAGAATTTTTATCCGGATTTTCTGATAAAATAGCCGTTTTCTCTCATTCCCAATTCATTATGTTCGCAATTCTTGCTGCTATTGGAGTCATGTTTGGACTCTCATTGGCACGTGTACCTGTGGTTTTTGCCCTGGTCATTGGTGCTGTTACGGGTGGTTTGCTGGCAGGTCTTGGCCTCCAGGGAACTTTAGACGCATTTAACAATGGTCTGGGCGGTGGCGCTAAAATTGCCTTGGCCTATGGCATCCTGGGTGCCTTTGCTTTGGCCTTGGCACGTTCCGGTTTGCCTGACTTGCTGGCCTATAAAATGATCACCACTTTAAAAGGTGAGGCATCAGAAAAGGCACAGAACAAGGTTAAATATCTGATCTTCTGTACCGTCGCATTGGCTGCCGTTTTCTCGCAAAACGTGATTCCAGTGCACATCGCCTTTATTCCGGTTCTGATTCCACCGTTATTGCTGGTATTTAACCATCTGAAGCTGGATCGCCGTTTGGTGGCCTGTCTGCTGACCTTTGGTCTGGTGGGAACATATATGCTGGTTCCAGTCGGTTTTGGTGCCATCTTCCTGAATGATATTCTGGGCCATAACATCAATACCTTTGGTAAACCTTATGGCTTTGAGATTACTTATGACCAGATTCCCGCTGCGATGGCAATTCCGGTCTCAGGTATGTTCGTGGGTTTGCTGGTGGCCATGTTTATCAGCTACCGTAAGCCACGTCTTTATAAAGATATCCATGTGGAACAGCAGCAAAGTATCTCTGCTGAACTGGGTGTAGAACAAAAATCAGCGAAACCGCAAATTGCCAAACTGACCATCTGGATGGCAGCGATCGCGGTGATTGCAACTCTTGTGGTACAGCTCTATTCAGATTCCATGATTCTTGCCGGTCTGGTCGGTGTCGCAATCTTGAGTTGTGCCGGAATCTTTAAATGGAAAGAAGCAGATGATGTGATCATCACCGGTATGCGTATGATGGCCCTGGTTGGCTTTATCATGATTGCCGCGCAAGGTTTTGCTGCCGTGATTGAGGCAACAGGACAGGTTCCTGCGCTGGTTGAAGCGTCGGTTGACTGGATTGGTAATAGCCAGGCACTTGCCGCCTTTTTAATGTTGTTGATTGGTCTGCTGATTACTCTGGGTATCGGTTCATCATTCTCTACCATTCCGATTCTGGCGATTATTTATGTACCGCTCTGTATTCAATTTGGTTTTAGTCCTGCAGCAACTATTGCGATCATTGGGACTGCGGCTGCTTTGGGCGATGCCGGTTCTCCAGCATCAGATTCAACTTTAGGCCCAACATCCGGTCTGAATATGGATGGTCAGCATGACCATATGAAGGATAGTGTGGTTCCAACCTTCATTCATTTTAATATTCCGCTTATCATTTTTGGCTGGATTGCAGCCATGGTTCTGTAAGTTCATTTTAATCTGCTCTGATATAAATCGGAGCAGATTTGCCTAGATTTAAAATAAATTATAAGATGTATTTAAAATATATATTTAAATAAAAAATTAATATAAACCTGATTATTTTACTCTGAATATTATTATATTAACCTGATTAATTTACTGGGTATTTAAAACCAACCAATATGGTCAATTTAAAATAAATATATAATAATTACATATACTTAAATAATAAATAAAATTTATTTTTATAATCTCTATTGCATAATAATTTAAGCCATGTTTATTATTAATTAAGAAATATTTTCTTAATAATTATTCTTCCCTTGGGGGTATTTTAAAATGTTAAAGCAAGTAGCTCTTATTGCATTAATGGGTCTTTCAGCATCTGCGATGGCAGGGCAATGGCAAGTGAAAGTGGGGGCTTCTGTATTAGCGCCTACTCAGGAAACTGACCTGATTCCTGGTGTAGTTGAAGATGCTAAAGCAAGTAGCGAACTCAATTTTACTCCTTCAGTCGAATATTTCTTCAATGACAATATTTCAGCCGAATTATTATTGGCTACCCCATTTAAACATGATGTTGAGATGGCAGGTGATGTGAAAATTGCATCATTAAAACATCTACCACCAACGATTACAGCCAAATATAATTTTAAAAATTCAAGCCGCTTTACTCCATATATCGGTGTAGGTGCTACAGTATTCATTCCATGGGATGAAGAATTTAGCCAAACTGCAAAAGACGCATTAGGTGTAGCAAAGCTTGATGCAGATGTTGCTTATGGGGTAGCTGGCCAAGTCGGCTTTAACTTCCAGCCAGCGGATGCAAAAAACTGGGGTGTCTTTGTTGATGCACGTTATGCAGACTTAGATACAGATCTGGAAGCAAAGACTGCTGATGGGACAAAAATTAATTTAGGTGAATTTGGAATCGATCCTTGGGTTTATACGATCGGTTATAGCTATAAATTCTAAGCTCCAATTTTTTGGTTCATTTTTTCCAAAAGCCTCATCCTGAATGGGGCTTTTTTTCAAAATAACAACGATTTATAACGTATTGAAATTGAGCAGATTGGCAATACTCAAATATATTAAAATGAATAAAGTAAATATTAATTGAATACGACTTAATAATAAGGAAGATCAAAGCATGAGTTTTTTGTCGAAGAGTCTTTTGATCTTCAGCACGCTGTTTATTTCACAGAGTTATGCTGCCAGTTTTAATTGTCAGAAAGCGACAACCGCGACTGAGAAAACAATTTGTGAACATCGTTTGCTGAATGACGCTGATGTCAAAATGAGTACCAGCTATAACATCTTGCGCCGTATGGTGCCGATGGGAACACGTTCGGTGATTCAACGCGATCAGGTGAAATGGCTACAATTTCGTGACCGCTGTCAGGAATCTGTATCCTGCTTGAGTCAGGTCTATAATATGCGTCAGCAGCAGCTGGATCTGCATTTTGATCGTATCTATAAGATGGGACCTTATTAAGTCTTATCCATCCCATCAATTAAACTGATAAAAATGAAAGCCATAAAAATATTTTTTGCGAAAAAATTATTTTAAGGCTATTGAAAATTATTGAACTCACTCCATTCATATAGGCAACAGTTAACATCTGTATCTAAAATAATAGGAGTGATTCATGAGCGATTTAAGCGTACAAAAACACAGTTTCCAGGCTGAGGTAGCGCAGTTACTGCACCTTGTGACCCATTCGCTTTATTCAAATCCTGAAATTTTCCTGCGTGAATTAATTTCTAATGCTTCAGATGCGTGTGACAAATTACGTTTTGAAGGGATCAACCATCCTGAATATTATGAAAATGATCCTGACCTCCGCGTACGTGTCAGCCTCGATCCAGAAAATAAAACTATTACCATTTCAGATAACGGGATCGGTTTAAGCCAGCAAGAAGCCATTGAAAATTTGGGGACAATTGCCAAATCTGGTACCAAAGACTTTATGTCAAAACTGACGGGTGATCAGAAAGCTGATGCTCAGCTGATTGGCCAGTTTGGTGTCGGTTTCTACTCAGGCTTTATTGTGGCAGACAAGATTACCGTAGAATCACGCCGTGCCGGTACAGATGCCTCAGAAGGGGTGCGCTGGATCAGTGGCGGTACCGGTGAATTTGAAGTTGAACAGATCACCAAAGAAGGCCGTGGTACTGATATTATTCTGCATCTGCGTGAAGATGCGCTGGATTATCTGCAAAGCTATAAAGTCAAACAGATCATCAATAAATACTCAGATCACATCAGCTTGCCAATCCAGATGCAAAAAGAAGTCTGGCAGGAAGAAGAAGCTGCTGAAGGGGAAACACCAAAAGGCGGTCAATATGTGAAGACCGATGAGTGGGAAGCGATTAACTCGGCCAGCGCATTGTGGACTCGGAATAAATCTGAGATTACTGAAGAGCAATATACCGAATTCTATAAAAACCTGACTCATGATTTTGCTGCACCATTGGCTTGGGCGCATAACCGTGTTGAAGGTAGTACTGAATACACCCAACTGCTTTATATCCCAAGCAAGGCACCACAGGATATTTTTACCCGTGAAGCCAAAGCTGGCATCAAGCTGTATGTGAAACGTGTCTTCATTATGGATGATGCGGATAACCTGATTCCAAACTATCTGCGCTTTGTACAGGGCGTGGTAGACAGTGCCGATCTGCCATTGAACGTGAGCCGTGAATTGCTGCAGGAAAGCCGTGATGTGAAAACCATCCGTGAAGGCAATACCCGCCGTATTCTGACCACTTTGGATAATCTGGCAAAATCTGAAGATGAAAAAGATCAGGAAAACTTCAAAACTTTCTACCGCGAATTTGGTGCGGTGCTGAAAGAAGGTTTAGGTGAAGATTTCGGTAACCGCGAACGTATCTTGAAACTGCTGCGCTATGCAACTTCAACCAATGATGAAGTAAGCACTTCATTGGCGGACTATAAAGCACGCATGAAGGAAGGCCAGAAAGCGATTTACTACATTACCGCTGAAAGCCTGAATGCTGCGAAAAACTCACCACAACTGGAAGTGTTCAAGAAAAAAGGCATTGAAGTATTGCTGATGTCAGAACGCGTCGATGAATGGGCCATGAACTTCGTGCATGAGTTTGATGGTACGCCATTGCAAAATGTGTCTAAGGGTGCAGTCGACCTAGGTGATCTGCAAGATGCAGAAGAGAAAAAAGCACTGGAAGCTGCTGCTGAACAGTTCAAACCTGTGGTTGAAAAGCTGACAGATTCTTTGAAAGACAAAACCAAAGAAGTACGTGTAACGACTCGTCTGGTTGATTCACCAGCCTGTCTGGTCACAGGGGAAGGGGAGCTTTCTCCACAACTGATCCGTATGCTGAAAGATGCAGGTCAGCCTGTACCGGATGTGAAGCCGATTCTGGAGATTAACCCGGAACATCCATTGGTGAAAAAACTGGAAGGTTCTGCCCAGTTTGATGATCTGGCCAATGTGATCTTTGATCAGGCAATGATTGCAGAAGGTGGTCTACCAGAAAATCCGGCTGAGTATGTAAAACGTATTAACAGTCTATTGTTGGGTTAATTTTTATATTTCAAAAATCCCTCTACGGAGTAATGCCAGTCAGTTAAGCAGACATTAGAAAAATGTAGTAAAAATGAGTGTATGCCAATACGCTCATTTTTTTATGACTTTATCTGAAAATTTAGATTGTACTCTTCAACATTCTCTACCTTCACTT